>JAFDBU010000001.1 GCA_019313095.1 Deltaproteobacteria bacterium
ATTCGGATAAAGGGCCGGAAGGCGATTTCGACGATTAATGACTTATAAAAAAATCCAGCTGCTGTGTTGCTTTTCATTTCTCATCACTGCGCTGTACCGATTGTACGCCTCATTCTTCGAAATTTACGCGCCTTGCATCTGAAGCTTTTTTATAAGCCATAATCATAACCTCTCTGATAGTTATATGGACTAATTAGTGCTGCTAGTTATAAGGCAAAAAATATGAATCTTGATGTGAAAAAGGTTCTGGTTACAGGTTCTGCAGGTTTTATAGGGTTTTATCTTGCCAAAAAGCTGCTTGAAGACAACTTCGAAGTTGTTGGACTGGACAATCTCAGTCCTTACTATGATCCAGGGTTGAAAAAGGCGCGGCTCAGTCAACTCACGCCTCATACCCGCTACAGCCATGTACATTTGGATCTGGATGACAGGGATGGCATGGCCGAATTTTTTTCAAACCACAGTTTTGATGTGGTTGTCAACCTGGCCGCTCAGGCAGGGGTCCGCTATTCGCTTAAAAATCCCCATTCCTATGTTGATACCAATATTGTCGGCTTTGTTAATTTGCTGGAAGGATGCCGACATTCAGAGGTTAAACATTTCGTATTTGCTTCATCAAGTTCTGTTTACGGAGCCAACACCAAGATTCCGTTTTCAGTGCATCATAATGTGGACCATCCGGTCTCTTTATATGCCGCTTCAAAAAAGTCAAACGAGTTGATGGCCCATTCCTATGCCCATTTGTATGATCTGGCGGTTACCGGGTTAAGATTTTTCACGGTATACGGCCCCTGGGGCCGCCCGGACATGGCTTACTTCTTGTTTACCAAGGCAATTCTGGAGGATCGTCCCATTGATGTCTTCAACCATGGAAGGATGGCCAGGGATTTCACCTATATTGATGATATCATAGATGGTGTTTATCGGGTCATCCACCACAGACCGGAACCGAACAAGGCTTGGGACGGGAATGATCCTGACCCGGCAACCAGTTATTGCAGATATAAGATTTATAATATCGGCAACAACCAGAAAGTCGACCTCCTGCGCTTTATTGAAATACTGGAAAAATGTCTCGGCAAAGAGGCAAAAAAGAATTTTCTGCCGATGCAGCCAGGAGATGTGCCCCAGACTTTTGCAGATGTTGATGATCTTATCCGCGATGTGGGTTTCAGGCCCACCACATCTATTGAGGAAGGACTTAAGCGTTTTGTTGCCTGGTACAGGGAGTATTATAAGATCGCAATTTGATCGATCAGCAATTGATGCAAGGAAGGGAAGCAGCTGGGAGCCAGAATCCTCCTAACCAGATGTATCCATCATTTCCATGGCTGTATTTATAATAGCCGGTGTATCAATGGGTGCCTTGTGCCAGAGAATTTCCTGTGTGCCGTGTTCAAGGAATTTATCCTCATAGCCTAAAACATGCACCTTGATATGAGAGCGTACACTTGAGGCGAGCAACTCAAGAACTGCTGAACCGAACCCCCCCGTACGGGCATTATCCTCAACCGTGACAACCTTGCCGGTTTTTTCAGCCCACTCAATAATAAGTTTACTGTCCAGGGGTTTGACGAAGCGGGGATTTATAACCGCTGCATCAATGCCGACTTTTTCGAGCCCTTTGGCAGCTTCCAGGGAGGGGTATACCCTGTTGCCAACGGGCAGCAGAAGAATATCCTTGCCTTGCCGGAGTAATTCTCCTTTACCGATGGGTAGTTCGGTGAGACTACCGGATAATTCAACCCCTTCACCAGGCCCACGTGGATAGCGGACCGCTGCAGGGCCCTCATAAAAGACGGCTGTCTGGAGCATGTGCTGGAGTTCATTCTCGTCTTTCGGAGCCATGATTACCAGGTTGGGTACAAGACGCAGGTAACTCAGGTCAAATACCCCATGGTGAGTCGGTCCGTCATCACCGACAACGCCGGCCCGGTCAATGGCAAAAGTTACCGGCAGGTTTTGCAGACAGACATCATGAATGATCTGATCCAGCCCCCGCTGTAGAAAGGTGGAGTAGATGGCAACAACAGGGCGTATGCCTTCTGAGGCCAGACCCGCAGCAAAGGTTACCGCGTGCTGTTCTGCAATGCCGACATCAAAAAATCTATCAGGGAAGCGGCGGGCAAAATTCATTAAACCAGTGCCTGCTGGCATAGCTGCAGTTATAGCAACGATTTTTGGCTCTTTCTCAGCCAAGTGGACAAGGGTATCGCCGAAACAGCGGGTATAAGAGACTGGGGCCTCCGGGGCAGGAACCGGAGTGCCTGTTTTTATATTAAAGGGGCCGAGTCCGTGATAATCACCTGGATTTTCTTCGGCCGGAGTATAGCCTTTGCCTTTTTTTGTTATTACATGGATAAGAACCGGGCCGTGACTGAAATCCCTGACATTCTGGAAAGTTGCCACCAGGTTATCAATTTGATGTCCGGGAATAGGACCTATATATTCAAATTTCAAGGCTTCAAAAAGCATGCCCGGAGTGAAAAAGCCCTTGAAACTCTCTTCACTTTTCTTCAAGACCTGGAGGATATTTTCCCCGATATTGGAAAAAGATTTCAGCAGGTGTTTGACCTCCTCCTTGGCCCGGACCACCTGCTTGCTAGTCATTTTCCTGCTTAGAAAACTGGAAAGCGCCCCGACATTGGGGGATATTGACATCTCGTTATCATTGAGAACGACTATGAGGTTTTTATCCAGATGACCGGCCTGGTTGAGGGCCTCAAATGCCATGCCGCCTGTCATGGAGCCATCGCCGATAACGGCAATGACGCGATTGCTGCTTTTTTTTAAATGTTTTGCGATGGCTATACCGAGGCCGGCGGAAACTGAGGTGGAGCTATGCCCTGTGTCAAAGGCATCGTAAGGACTTTCAGATCTTTTTGGAAAACCACTGATTCCTTTATACTGGCGTAAGGTGTGAAACTGATCCCGGCGGCCAGTTACAAGTTTATGGGCGTAAGCCTGGTGGCCGACGTCCCAGATTAATTTGTCAGCGGGTGTATTAAAAACATGGTGCAGGGCCAGAGTCAACTCTACCACGCCAAGGCTGGGAGCGAGATGCCCGCCGTTCTTTGAGACGGTTTTTACTATTTCCTGCCGGATGTCAGTAGCGAGCTGATCAAGCTCTGCAAGTGAAAGGTTGCGGACATCTTCCGGTGAGTTAATTGTTTGCAGTATGTTTTGTTTCATAGAATCTTTAATAATACAGTAATGCAAGAGATACAACAGGCTTGATCCATTAGTTGGCCTGAATGGATCGAATTATCTTTTGCGGGAGAGTATATACCGGGCCAGGTCCATTAACATCGCAGCTCGGTTGTCAAAACCATCGAGTGCTGCCAGTGCTTTCTGAACAGCTTCCTCTGCTTTTTGTCTCGTTTTG
>JAFDBU010000002.1 GCA_019313095.1 Deltaproteobacteria bacterium
AAAGCTTTCGACACTGGCCGGCGCAATCCACCCCTATCCGACCCTGGGCGAAATTAACAAAAGAGTTGCCGGTTCATTTCTGTCCCAAAAAATATTTTCCGATACCGTGAAAAAAGGGCTGAAATTTTTCTTCAATTTCAAAGGGCGGGCCTGCAGTGTTTCGGAATGATTTTTTATTTAATTATATTTAAAGGTTGCCAAAACACCCTGACATCAATTATATAAGCCCCTTTTTGTTTCTCCGGCAGACAATTTACAATCCCTACAGGCATTTTCCATGTCTTTTGGTATTACATGATTAAATTTTAAATAAAATAATGAGGAATGATAATGTCAGCTAATGAAAATTATACTCTTTACAGCGGCGGTCTGAAAGGAGCTGAAAGCTGTTTTGGTGAAGCTGCTGAAAAATGGGGCGTAAAAGAAGTGAATTTCTGCTATTCCGGCCAGAAAACAAACAGGCAGGAGAATTTAGTCGTTCTCTCCGATGCAGACTTGAAACGGGGCGATATCAGCATGGAACTGGTCTCTAAAATGATGCACCGGACATACTACGAAACAGAAAAGATCAGAAAAGTCCTGCAGGTCATATTTCACATGGTGAACAAAGGTCACCAGGTTTTTGTCATCGGGACAATCCTGGAGGATAATACGGTAAATGGCGGTACAGGCTGGGCTGTCGAACTGGCCAAACTCTTCAACCGGCCCCTTTCAGTTTACGATCAGGCCAAGGACAACTGGTATACCTGGAAACAGGGCGCCTGGGTTCCTGAAAATCCAAAAATTTCGCATGACACATTTGTCGGCTCAGGAACACGCAACCTTTCCGAAAAAGGCAGGCAGGCAATCAGCAGACTTTTTGAAGAGGCTTTCGGGGCAGAATAAGATCTTACCGAAAAGATCATACCAAAAAGCCGTGCTGAAAATAAGCACGGCATTTTTGTTCACCAGTTTAGGGGGTATTCAGCCTTTTCAGGAGCCAGGCCATGTTCCTGCCAAGATCCTGCATGGTCTTAATACCCTCGTCGTCTTTTTCAACTTCGCCTTTCTGCCGCCCCATACCGAGATTCCAGTAACTGGAGCCCGGTACGATCATCTGACCGATAAAGAAAAAATGATTGATCGAATTGAACACGTGGATGGCACCGGCACGCCGGACAGCAACTACCGCCGCTCCAACTTTGCGGGCCAGCATATCACTGTTGGCCCTTGAAACCATCCCGGCCCGGTCAATAAGAGCCTTCATCTCAGTTGAGACGTTGGCAAAATATGTCGGCGAACCGAGAATAATACCGTCGGCCGCCTCCATTTTTTTGATGCAGTCATTGAGTATATCATCCTTCACCGAACAGCGCTGATCATTATTCTCAAAACATTTCATACAGGCTATACAGCCATGAATCCTGCTGCCGGAAAGCTGGACAAGTTCTGTTTCAACCCCTTCATTTTCAAGTTCTTTGAAAACATGACCGATCAAAATTGCAGTATTGCCGTCTTTTCTCGCACTGCCGTTAAATGCCACTACTTTCATGATATCTACCCTTTTACGCCAGAGGTTTTTGAACAGTGTTGCCAAAAATCAGGAATAGTTTCTCCTGTATGCCTTTACTTCTGTTTGACCTATCGATCAACAACATGATTATGTTGAATGGATATGAAGAATAAAAGACAACAGGTTGACTATTTTTTCTTCACTCTGCACGATTGGCACTTCTCCGGAACAAAAAGTTAAACGATAAAGTACTATAAGAAAACTGCTTAGAACCCTCTTATCACAGATCATATTAATCTTTTTTGCGGCTCAATGCAAAAATCAACCAGGGCTGTTAATAATTAATACCGTTCCCAATTTTGACTTACTCACTGTCACACAATATCATCCATAATAAAAACAAATCAACTTTTGGCAATAACGTGAGGCAGTGGTGTGGAAAAACCTGTCATACTAGTTCTTGACAAAGGCTGTTCAGCCGTTGTAATCATTTCAAAGTATTATATTTCTTTGGTAATATTCTTTGATTTAGCATGCAGGAGATAGTTTATGTCTGGAGATAATCCAAGGGGCGCTATTTTACAGCGCGACAAGAAAACATACGCCATCGTACCGAGAACGCCTGTCGGACTTGTCTCTCCTGAAGTACTCGAGGCCATAAGTTCTGTGGTACGCAGATATAACATACCCATTACCAAAATAACCTCCGGCCAGCGTCTTGCCCTGATCGGCATGCAGCGCGATGAGGTGGACAGGATCTGGCAGGAACTTAAAATGGAAGTCGGGCCGGCTATTGAACTCTGTGTCCATTATGTTCAGGCCTGTCCCGGAACCGAGGTTTGCAAATTCGGCGTGCGCGACTCACTCGGTATGGGCTTGAAACTGGAAAAACTGTACGTGGGCATGGACCTGCCAGCCAAGGTAAAGATCGGGGTTTCCGGTTGTCCTTTCTGCTGTGCCGAAAGTTATGTGCGTGACATCGGCCTGATCGGCAGGAAAAAAGGCTGGCTGGTTACCTTTGGCGGTAACTCCGGCGGACGGCCGCGTATCGGCGATGTAATTGCCGAAAACCTTGAAGATGCCGAAGCTGTAGCTCTGGTTCAGCGGTGTCTGGATTACTACCGGGATAATGCCGGGAAAAAGCTGCGCACCGCCCGATTCGTTGAAAAGACCGGGATAGAGACCATAAAGCAGGCGGTGCTGTAAAAGGTATTAAAGGAGCGACTATGACCAAGAAATACTTCATGGTGATCACCCACTCTGATGATGATCAGGATAGGGCTAACGGCGCTGTCGGCATGGCCGTCTCGCTTCTCAGCGAAGGGGCCGATCTTGCCTTCTTTTTTGTTTTTGAGGGTGCAAAAATGGCCCACCGGGGTGTGGCGGAAACAATTGAAGGCGCCCATATGACGCCGGTGCGGGAACTTTTTCCCCTGGTGCTTGAAGCCGAACCCAAGATGTATGTCTGCGGCGCCTGTGTGAAAAAATTTAACATTCCTAAAGGTGAAATTATCCCCGGCATCAAGATCGCTACCCTGCCGTCTGTGACCGCCGAGATGCTGGACCGGGAAACCATAATGTTTTAAAAAATCTCCTTTTAATGAGGATGATTATTGATGGCCTTATTTAAGAAAAAAACGCTGACCGGGCTGGCACGCACCTGCGGTTGAGCTGCCAAGATCGGTCCGACGGTCCTGTCGGACGCTTTGCAGGGACTGGCGCCTCCCACAGATCCTAACCTGCTTGTCGGCTTTGAAACTGCGGATGATGCCTCTGTCTACAGGCTTACCGATGAAATCGCCATGATCAACACGGTTGATTTTATCACACCTCCTGTTGATGACCCTTACTGGTTTGGCCAGATTTCAGCTGCCAACTCCATTTCAGATGTTTATTCCATGGGAGGCAGGCCGCTGACAGCGCTTAATGTCGTGATGTTTCCTGCCAAACATCTTGATATGGGAATGCTGAAGGAAATCCTGCATGGCGGGCATGACAAGGTGGTTGAAGCCGGAGCCTGTCTCGTCGGAGGCCATACGGTTGATGATGAAGAACCGAAGTACGGGCTTTGTGTCAACGGCGTAGTGCATCCTGATAGGATTATTACCAATGCGGGCGGCAAACCAGGTGATGCACTTATCCTCACCAAGCCTCTTGGTTCCGGTGTGCTGTTTAATGCAGTGCGCTCAGGGAAACTGCCCTTTCGCGATCTGGAGCGCGATACCCTGCCGTCACTGGCAGCCTTGAACGGACCGGCCATGGAAACAGCCCTGAAGTTCGACCTGCATGCTGCCACGGATATTACCGGTTTCGGAATCGCCGGACATGTTCTGGAAATGGCTGCCGGCAGCTGTTCCCGGGTAATCCTGAGTTATGACAACCTCCCTTTTTACAATGATGCCCTGCGCATGTACCAAAAGGGAGAAACAACAGGCAGCAATAAGCCCAACCGGAAACTTGTCGCGGACTGTCTACAGATCGATAAAAACCTCACAGACCATGAAGAACAGCTTCTCTATGATCCCCAGACTTCCGGCGGGCTGCTTCTAGCGGTGCCGGATTCCCAGGCAGCTGAACTCATTGCAGCCCTGAAAGCAGCAGGACTGCAGACCGCTGTCAAGGTCGGAGAAGTGACTGAAGACCCTTATGGAATAATTGTTGTCTGACCCTGCCAGGGGTACAGATAAAAATTAGCCTTCCACCGGCAGTCCAGCCTCCTGCCAGTCAGCAAATATTGCCTGATAGATATTCTTGTAACCAAGTTTCATAAGCTTTCTGTAGGCGCCGTAGCTGCGGCCGCCTGAATTGCAATAAACGACAATTTTATTCTCCTTGGCCAGTATCCCGGATCCGGCAGCAAAATTTTTCAGCGGCAGATTAATAGCTCCGGGTATATGGCCTTGACTGAATTCCTCAGGATCCCTGACATCAACAACCGTTATGCTGTTCCCTTCAACCGCCATTGTTTTCTTCAGCTCCAGCGGTGCAATTTGGGTTGTTTCGATCTTCTTTTCATATTCCTCCCCCTTGTAAAAGGAGTAACCCATTTCCTCCCAAACAGGCATTCCCTCGCTGTAGACCCAGACATTGGTGTAGCCTATTTTCTGTGCTTTTTGGGCCGCTTTCCTGCTTTTGCCACATTTCACACCATTGCAATAAAAAATGATCTGAAAATCCTTATCTGAGGGCAGAAGACCAAACATTTCATCCATATTTTTCTGTGGAATATTGACAGCTCCCGGTATATGGGCTTCCCGGTATTCTTCCGGATTTCTTGAATCAACCAGCAGAAAACTATGCCGGTCACGATCAATTTCTGCTTTCAGGGCTGCATGGCCCATGACCTGATACGATTCACCTGCTGCATAAGCAGGAGCATTGATGCCCAATAAAATTACCAGTATCAGGAACAAGGTGTTGTACTTTTGAAAATTTCGCATGATTTCTCCTCCACTTATTTCATAAAAAACTGCAACGCCCTAATTATTGACGGCGGGATTATATATTGATATATTCAATTTCACAAATAGGTAATGCCGATTAGAAGTTGACCCTCTATTGAAGATAATTATGTTGACCATTTGAAAAAAGGTTTACAAGCACTTCATCACACCGCAAGGTATCCCCATGGACATTCATCACCTGAAGATCTTTGTCTCGGTTTACAAAAACAAAAGCTTCACCAGGGCTTCTGAGGAGCTGTACATCAGCCAGCCGACAATCAGCGAACATATGAAAAACCTGGAGAACTCGCTTGATTGCAGACTCTTTGACAGGCTGGGCCGTTCCATCATGCCCACAACTGAGGCTGAAATCCTGTATCCACGTGCCCTGCAGCTTCTTGACGAACTCGAACTGCTCCAAAATGAAATATCTGCCGCCGGCACAGGGGTGAAGGGCAAACTGATCATCGGGGCGAGTACTATCCCCGGTTCCTATATACTGCCCCGCGTCGCTTACTCATTCAAAAAAAAATACCCGGAAGTTGCATTTGAAATACTTATAGAGGATTCTGCCAGGATCACCGGCATGATCCTGGAATATGAACTGCTGTGCGGCATTGTCGGCGCCAAAATGGCATCTGACAAGCTTGAATTTGTGCCGCTGTTCGAGGATGAAATTATTCTGGTTGCAACTAAAAAGGTCTTTACCCGGCAAACCATTACCCTGAAAAAACTTGCATCAATTCCATTCCTGCAGAGGGAACAAGGTTCGGGTACTCGTAAGACCTTTGAAAACTTTCTGGGGAAAAATGGTTATTCCGCAGATAAACTGAACATCGTCGCCACTCTCGGCTCAACCAGTGCGGTCAAGCAGGCTGTTAAGGAAAGCCTGGGCGC
>JAFDBU010000003.1 GCA_019313095.1 Deltaproteobacteria bacterium
GAGTATGAAGTTGCCCTGTTCAAGCACTTTGAGCTGGTGCTCGCGGCGGTGTTCTCCTTCCGCCACAGCGGTAATCAGGAAAGACAGCTGTTCCTGGTACTCCAGGATCCGGGTAGTCACATCATCCAGTTCAGCTTCTATTTTTGGTGCGTGGTGACAATCAAGACACTGTTCGACTGTTTTATTGACCAGTTCAGCGTTGACAATTATCTCATCAAGGTGATCGGCAAAGTAAGAAGGAGAGGAAAAGGTATATGTCTGTATTTTCTGAAAACTGAAGGAGAGGGCCTGGCGTATGTCTTTAATCTCATGGAGGCTGATGAGATAACGGAGGTTGGAAGTGGTCTTAAGTAGATGGTAGATCATTACACCTGAACCTATGCCGAAAATGATAAATATAAACACAAATGAAGTGATGATATATTTTTTCATGGCAGCAACTCTTGGGGTGAACAGGAACAACGAACGTTTATGCCCTTTAGGGTGTATTCCTCGCAGCTTGCTGCGGTGTTAGTGAGTGTATTTAATAAAATCAACATCCTTACCTCAGAAGATTCCTAGCGGCTCGGAGTCGGAGTTTATAGCCTGTTGTTAAGGGTGCTTACCTGCCGCGGGGAGCTTCAATAACCTAACTGATATTATCAGATTCCGGATCAGAGATTATGATAATTATATTTGACCAGTTCTATACCTGCTTCGAGTGTCATATCAAGTACCGGCTTATAATCTTCCTTGTTTGTTTCAACAAATCGTCTGGCACCAAGCTGTTTGAGCACCTCAAGACCTTCGGGATCCAGGTGCAGGTTGAGAAGCAGGGTTTTTAGCTGTTCTTTTTGCTTTTCATTCAACGTATCACGGACACAGAGGGAGTTGGACGGCACCCGGGGCGAAGTTGCCAGGACAACGAGTTCCGCAGCAATTCGTGGGTTCGATTGCTGCATATGTTCATACACGGTATTTTTAGCCGCGCCGATATCTGCCTTGCCATTCAACACCGCATCAACAGCAGAGTCATGGCTGCCAGTAAAAAAAAGACGGCTGAAATAGGTATCGATATTATCAACTCCCTGGTGTTTCAGCCAGGCCAGGGGAAAAATATATCCCGCAGTGGTGGCTTTTTCCACCAGGGCCATTGATTTACCTTTCATGTCCAATACTGATTGAATGCCGCTCTCCTTTCTGACAAAGATCTGGCCGTAATATGTCGAAGTACCGTCAGTATTGATAGGCCTGGCCAGGGGCACAACATGTAACTGGCTGATGGCCAGGGCCCCAGTGAATGAACCGAGGAAGGCAGCATCAACTTCCTCCTTTTCCATTCTTTCAATAATATTGCCGTAAAGGCTCAGCATTGTGAGCCTGACCGATATGCCCATATGCTGACCTAAATAAGTTGCAAGTGGCTCAAATCGCTGTTTCTGCCTGAAGACGTTCATCTCGGGAAGCAGACCGATTACCAGGCTTTCTTCCCGTTCACTTGCTCCCGCGTCCCATGAGATAAGGACAACATCAAAAAGTATGAACAGCAGTAG
Organism: Deltaproteobacteria bacterium; assembly: GCA_019313095.1. Lineage (GTDB taxonomy): Bacteria > Desulfobacterota > Desulfobulbia > Desulfobulbales > BM004 > BM004. The sequence goes on from JAFDBU010000003.1 coordinate 1,533, forward strand.
GAATGCTAATTTTCTTTTTTTTAAGTCCGAGATGCGCATTGTAGATTTTTGGAATGAATTTATGTTGAGAAAATGACTGGCACATACCTCATGAAGCAATTTTTATATTATATAAACAGAAAGGAAATTCCCAATAAAAATAATTTATTTGCTTGGCATTTCTAAGAATGCTCTGTTTCGGCAAGCACCGTTTAGCAGGAACAGCGAACGTTTATACCCATAGGTGCATTACTCGCAGCTCGAAGTAGAGGTTTATGCCCTGTTGTTAAGGGTGCTTACCTGCAGCGGAAAGCTTCAATTTGCGCATAAAGTTTTGATCTGAAATAGATTAACAGCTCCTCGAATTATTAAAGGATTGACAAAGACATATATTTAAGACAAGTTTTTTACAGAATACATGAAGAAAAATCAGTAAAGAAAGTAAAATAAACGTTAACTGGGGAGAATTTCCATGACTGGGAGCAATGTATCACGAAGAAAAAAGGGTTTTGGCATAGTAATCCTTGTAGTACTGACCATAACGGTGATGCTGCTGGTTTCCTGTGCCTGCACTGGAGCAACAACAGGTTCTCCCAACGAACCTGTGCCAGCCCTGATAACGAGAGACGAAGGTAATACCGGCATGAATGCGGGGCAGGCAACTGTGGCTGATGTCACCAGTTATTACTCCAGGCCGGAGAATATCAATCCCAGGCCGGGCCGGGGGCTGCCAATTTTTGAAACGGAAAACTTCCTCGGCTCATCTCTCTGTGCGATCTGCCATGAACTTTTGACCGACAAAGCGGGTAATGATATGTCAATATCGGGCCACTGGCGCTCAACCATGATGGCTAACGGCGCTAGGGATCCGCTCTGGCAGGCCAAGGTGAGCTCCGAGGTCAAGCGTAATCCTGCTCTCAAGGAGGTTATTGAAACAAAATGCGCCCTCTGCCACACGCCGATGGCATGGCACCAGGCTTATAAAAAAGGTGATAAACAGCTGCTGCTCGACCATGGGTTTTTCAGCCCCCGGAATGATCTGCATGCCGCGGCCATGGACGGGGTTTCCTGTGCTGTCTGCCACCAGATTCAGGACATGAACCTGGGTGAGAAGAAAAGCTTCAGCGGCAAACTGGTTATTGATACGGACACAAAACCACCCGAAAGGAAAATCTTTGGGCCTTACAAGGAACCTGTGCAGGAGGTGATGCAGAAGGCCGTTGGCTTTACGCCTGATTACGGTCCTCAGACAAATGATTCGGCCCTGTGTGCCACCTGCCATACACTGTATACTCCTTATGTGGACGGAGAGGGGAAGGTTGCCGGTGAATTTCCTGAACAGACAGCCTACCTGGAGTGGAAGAACAGCGAATATGGGTTAAATGCCGGAATGCGGTATGATATTGGTGAAAATCCCGGTCAGGGCAGGATCTGCCAGGAATGCCATATGCCGCATTCCGAGGAGGGCTCCGTTTTGATTGCCCGGTGGGCTCCCCCAAGAACCAAGCCTAGGGACCACTTTTCCCAGCACCATTTTGTGGGCGGCAATGTTTTCATGCTTGACATACTGCAGGATAATATCAGCAGTCTCGGAATTTCTGCCTCAACTGAAAAGTTCGAGGATACCAAGGAGCGCACGATGCGCCAGTTGCAGCATGAAACCGCCCAGCTTGAAATAGCCGGCCTCCAGCACCGGGAAAATGAACTGTCAGCCACGCTGCAGGTAAATAATTTTGTCGGACACAAATTCCCCACCGGCATCCCGACCAGGAGGACCTGGATACACTTTACTGTAGCGGATGCGGACGGACAGGTGATTTTTGAATCCGGCAGACCCTTTGCAGACGGCCGAATAGAGGGCAATGATGCTGATGAGAATATCATGAGCTATGAACCTCATTATGACGAGATCAGCCGGCCGGATCAGGTCCAAATCTATGAGGGGGTTATGCTCAACACGGACAATGAGGTAACCTATACGCTTCTGCGTGCAGCATCATTTGCCAAGGACAACCGGCTGCTGCCGAGAGGTTTTGATAAATCCTCGGCCCCAGCTGATATTGCGGTTTACGGCAGGGCTGCTGCAGATGACGATTTTGTCGGTGGTGCAGACCAGGTCACATACCGGGTAAAAACCTCAGGATTTAAGGGACCTTTTACCCTTACTGCCAGGCTTCTTTTTACCGCTGTATCTTATCCCTTTGTCAAGGACATGGAAAAGGACCGGGAGTTGCCCGAGGTCAGCCGTTTCATGCAGCTTTATCGTAAAGCCGACAGGCAGCCTCAGGAGATCAAGGCAATTCGTACAACTGTGCATTAGTCAGGTATAAGTTATGGGAGCATTATTAAATTATCTGACTTAATCTACCAACCAGGTGGAACAAAGCTATACCATGCTGGTAACATGGTGATATATTTTTTATGTTTATTTTGTCAGCATACGCAACTGCCGAAGATTATCAGGTAACGATACAACCTAATGATTGACAGACAGTATGCACGGCGGCGTGAAATGGCATCTAAAAATATTTTGTCTGAAAATTACCA
>JAFDBU010000004.1 GCA_019313095.1 Deltaproteobacteria bacterium
CAACTCGCAGAGCCGGTTCAGTTTTTTATTTTCATCATCTATGGCGTCAAGTTCAGCCTGATGGTGCCGGTATACATCCTTAATATGCCGCAGCCAGGTATCAATAAGACCATAAGCTCTTTTAGCAAGTGCAGCCTGGACTCCACCGCAGCCATAATGGCCGCAGACTATGATATGTTTGACCCTGATGACTTCAACCGCATACTGGATAACGGACAGACAGTTCAAGTCAGTATGGATCACTACGTTGGCGATATTGCGGTGGACAAAAATTTCACCGGGCATGAGGTCGACGATCTGGTTTGAAGGGACTCGGCTGTCAGAACAGCCGATCCAGAGATATTCCGGTTTCTGCTGCCGGGAAAGTTTGGCAAAAAAATCAGGATCAGACTCCTTTATTTTTTCAGCCCAATTTTTATTACTGTCAAAAAGATTCTTCAGGATTTTCATCAGAACGGTTCACTTTCGGGTGAAGTATTTTCCAGGATTTTATTTTTTTTCATTAAACTTCGTAATCAGGTTCCTGGCAAGCAGATAAATGCTGATAAACAGGCCGGTGCCGATAAAGATATAAACCGTAAGGACCCACCTGCCGGCAAAGCCGGTGTCTGAAACCAGCCTGTTGAACAACAGATAATCGGGAATATATCTTGCCCCATGGGTGAAAGTGATGAGGACCAGGTCAAGCACCAGCAGGCAAAATCCCATAGTCAGGCTGAACATACCTATCAGGGCGGCAAGCTGCCGGTATTTTTTCAGGCAGAAGAGCAGGTAGAAAAAACTGCAGGACAGGAGTGTTGTGAGAATGATGATAAAAAGCAATTCTGGCAGTCTCATCAGGTCAGGTCAGATCTCCAAAAAAATATTCATAATAAAATGGATGTTACATTGAAATCTCATACTGTTTCATTTTTTCCCACAGATTTTTTCTGCTGATACCAAGCAGTTGCGCAGCCTCAGCCCTTTTGCCATGTGTATGGACAAGTGCTTTCAACAGTAGTTGTTTTTCTGTTTTTGCCACAGCATCACTTAAGCAGTAAGAATCTTTTGTTTCTTTCTGGCCGTTTGCCTCTAAAAGGTCTGCCGGCAGGTCATCCGGTTGAATAACCGGATAAGGTGAAAGAACCGAGGCCCGCTCAATGATGTTTTTCAATTCCCGCACATTTCCCGGATAACTATAATCAATCAGGCACTGCATGGCTTCCGGACTTATTTCCATTGTAATACCCCTTTTTTTGCTGAATTCATGCAGGAAATGATGCGTCAGAACAGGGATGTCATCACGATGTTCACGTAGTGGAGGCAGATGTATTGGTATTACATTGAGCCGATAGAAGAGATCCTGACGAAAGCTGCCGGCTTCCACAGCTTCTTCAAGGTTTTTGGATGTTGCACAGAGAATGCGGACATCAACGCTTATGGTGCCGGTGCCGCCGACCCTTTCATACATATTTTCCTGTAGGACTCTGAGGAGCTTAGCCTGCAGCGGATTAGGCAAATCACCTATTTCGTCAAGCAGCATAGTGCCGCCGTCAGCCATTTCAAATTTACCGAGTTTCTTTGCATGAGCACCGGTAAATGCACCTTTTTCATGGCCGAATAATTCAGACTCCATTAATCCTTCAGGTATAGCTGCACAGTTAAGCCGTACAAACGGCTTGTCTGCTCTTTTGCTCTGCAGGTGAATACTGCTTGCCACAAGTTCCTTGCCCGTCCCTGATTCGCCAAGGATCAGCACCGTTGAATCGGTTGGTGCAACCTGTTTGATCAAGCTGTGTATGTGTTCCATTGGTTTACTGTCGCCGATTAAATTAGAGTGCATTTCGCGGCAGCTTTCTTCCAGGGATGTACAGCGGGCCTTGATGTTCTGCATGTCCAGGATGCGGCTCACGCGGATAATCAAATCATCCATATTGAATGGTTTCAGAATATAATCAGCAGCGCCCTTTTTTAATGATTCTATGGCATCGTCAACACTGCCGTATGCTGTCATCATAATGATATCCGTGTTTGGCGATGACTGGTGAACAAACTTGAGAAGCTGCCAGCCGTCAAGTCCGGGCATGCGGATATCGGAAATCACCAAGTGAAAATTTTCTTTTTTCAAGCGTTCTACTGCTTCCCTGCCGTTTGGCACAGCATCGACATGCCATTTGTTTTTTTCAAGCCGATCTTTAATGGTGATTCGCATTAGGTCATCATCTTCGGCCAGCAGTATTCTTGCCATATCAGTGCTTCCTGTCAGGTAGAGAGGTTTGAGCGTCTGTTGATTTTAGCTGCTCCTGGTTTGCCGGCAGCGAGATGGTAAAGGAAGTGCCTTTGCCCAGCTCACTTTCTACTTCGATAGTACCGTTCATCTGTTCGACGAGTGAATAGGTCACAGCCAGTCCAAGGCCGGTTCCTTCGCCAACTTCCTTGGTGGTAAAAAAGGGATCGAAAATCTTATTCATTATTATCGGATCTATGCCGCTGCCGGTATCCTGGATGGCAATGACAACACGGGTATGGGTGCGCTTCGTGCTGACAGACAGGCTGCCGCCACCCGGCATGGCCTGGATGGCATTCAGGGCAGTGTTAACCATGATCTGGCGCAGGGCTTCCACATCAATGTTGTAGTTTTCAGTCAGGGTCAGGTCCATGGTCAGCCCAATATCTTTGAGTTTATACTCCAGCAGTTCAAAGCATTCACGGATGATCTCGTCAATA
>JAFDBU010000005.1 GCA_019313095.1 Deltaproteobacteria bacterium
AACCGTTTTTCCAGGGCCACTTTCCCTCTGATCCAATCATGCCGGGCGTTCTTATCCTGGAAGGTATGGCCCAGGTGGGGGGTATCCTCGCCTTTTATTCCATCCCGGAAATGGTTGGCGAAAAACTTATCTATTTTGCCGGGATTGACAAGGTAAGATTCCGGCGACCGGTTGTTCCCGGTGACCAGCTAATCTTTGAGATGGGGGTCATCAAGCATAAGGGAAAAATCTGGAAGATGGCCGGCACAGCAAAGGTGGAAGGCGAAGTTGTCGCTGAAGCAGAGTTTATGGCCGCATTTGCCTGACAAATCTCCCCTATCCTCAAATCACTTGTGATACATAATGAATATACACCCTACAGCAATAGTTGACCCACAGGCAGAACTTGACAGCTCAGTCGATGTCGGCCCCTATGTGATTATCGAAAAAGGGGTAAAGATCGGGTCTGATACACGAATCAAGCCGCACTCGATAATTACAGGGCCGACAACCATTGGCTCCGGGAACGTCATCGGCCCCTTTGCCACTGTCGGCGCCCCGCCCCAGGACCTGAAATACAAAGGGGAAGACACCAGACTGATTATCGGCGACAATAACCAGATACGGGAATATGTTTCCATCCATCGTGGTACTGTGACAGGGAGCGGCATTACCACGGTCGGCTCCGGAAACCTGCTTATGGGGTATGTACATATCGCCCATGATTGTGTTGTCGGCAACCATACTATCCTGGCCAATGGAGCCACCCTAGCAGGACATGTCCAGGTTGAGGACCATGCCATTATCGGCGGCCTTGTGGCCATACACCAGTTCACCCGTATCGGGGCCTACTCTTATATCGGCGGGATGTCAGGAATCAGCAAGGATGTACCACCCTTTATCATTGTGAGCGGGACCCGTAAAAACATGCGGGTTTCAGGCATCAACAAGGTAGGACTGCGGCGTCACGGTTTTGATAATGAAACCTTAAAAAAACTTGACCGGGCTTATAAAATTATCTTCATGTCTCCGGACCTGCTGCTGAAGGATGCCCTGAAACAGGTAACTGCAGAAATTGTCGGCTGTGAACCGGTTGATAAGCTGACAGATTTTTTCCGTACCAGCAAGCATGGCGTTATAAGGACCATTGAATCAAGCGATTGATGGCCGGAACCTGCCGGCAAAATCCCTTTGATATAAAGACTCACATCAAATGACCATAAGTGAGAATGATAAAATTGGTATTATTGCAGGAGGGGGACAATTTCCACTCCTGTTTGCCAAGAGTGCCCAAAAACAAGGCCTTAAGGTCTACGCCGCTGCCCACAGAAATGAAACTGATGAAGAGCTAAGCAATCAGGTTGAGCAGCTTGTATGGATTAAACTTGGGCAGCTTGGCAGGATCATCAGCTTTTTCAAGAAAGAAGGTATAACCAAAACCGTTTTTGTCGGCTCTATCACTAAAACAAATATCTTCCGTGATGTCCGGCCGGATTTTAAAGGACTTGGACTCTGGAACAAAATTGATATCAAACAGGACGATGCCATCCTGCGGGCTGTTGCCGATCAATTGGCAAAGGACGGCATCGAAGTTGTGGCCTCGACCCGATACGCACCAGAGTTGCTTTTTCCAAAAGGCGTTCTCACCAGAAAAAAACTGACAAAGGAACAGAAAGATGACATTGTTTTTGGCTGGAAAATTGCACGCGAAATCGGGAAACTGGACATCGGACAGTGTGTTGTAGTTCGCAACGGGACAGTATTGGCGGTTGAAGCCATTGAGGGTACCGACGCTGCTATCAACAGAGGAGGAAGACTCTGTAGCGAAAAGGCTGTTGTGATAAAGGTTAGAAAACCAAAGCAGGATATCCGTTTTGATTTACCTGCCATAGGAGAAAAAACAATCGCATCCATGCAGGAGGTCAAAGCTGCTGTTCTTGCCGTGGAGGCGGAATTTGCCCTGCTGTTTGATGGCGAATCCGTCATCAGGGCCGCGGACGCTGCCGGCCTGGTTGTAGTGGGTGTTACAGAGAAAGCTTCCGGTGATCTGGTCTTTTGAATCTGATATTTACTCCTGCAAACGTTTCCTGCAACCAGATAACATACCCTTCACTCTTTTGAACACTCCGGCTAAAACTATTAAACCGTAACAAGCATGATATTATGAAAGCCATGATTCTGGCGGCAGGTTTGGGTACAAGGTTGCTACCATATACCATGAAGCGCCCCAAACCCCTTTTCCCTATTCTTAATAAACCGCTTCTCGGTCTGACCATAAGCAGGATAAAAAAGGCAGGTTTCAATGAGATAGTTGTCAATGCGCATCACCTGCGGCACCAGATAAAAGAGGCCCTGCAGTATGAAGCGGATATTGTTTTGCAAGAAGAAGAAAAAATACTTGGCACAGGCGGAGGCCTGCGGCTGGCTTTACCGGAGTTGGGCCATGAACCGGTTCTTGTTGTCAATGGTGACATCTATCATTCAATCGATTACCGCAACATCTACCGTTTTCATTGTGAGACTCAATCAGAAGTAACCCTTGTGGTCAATGATTTTCCCCGCTTCAATAGTATCACCATGGATCAGACCGGCTGTATTACAAGCTTTGACAATTCCGGCACTTCCGGAAACAAAAATGGCAGAATGCTTGCCTTTACTGGAATCCATATCATCAACCCTGATATCCTGGATGCCATTCCACATGATACGGACTCCTGCATCATAGACTTTTACAGGAGGATCCTGCAGCAGGGCTCTACCATCAGGGCTTATCTGGCAACTGAACATTTCTGGACCGATATGGGAACTCAGGGGGACTACCTGCAACTGCACGAAGGATTGCTGACGAAGAAAATACCCCTTTATGAGGAACTCTTTGAAGCAGCTGCTGGTGCTCCCTTTTTAGGTGTGCCCCGTGCCTCGATAGGCAGGGATGTCAAACTGCTGGACTGGGTATGCATTGGCAAAGGTGCAAAGATTGAACCAGGTGCAACCCTGCAGCGGAGTGTTGTGTGGGATGATGCGACTGTCCCAGCCGGCAGTGTGATAAAAGATGCAATTGTTACACCGTAAAGGTAAGTGTTAAGGGTTCAAGGATCCCAGGTTGCGAGGTTTCAATAAATTTAATTTTA
>JAFDBU010000006.1 GCA_019313095.1 Deltaproteobacteria bacterium
AGGGATAGTGGTTAAGCAAGGCAGAGGGTGTTCTGCTATACTCATAAACTCATCGGGTCAGGCTGTCTTGGCCTTATCCCATTCCTCCTTAATCTTCTTAAAATCCGCTTCAGCACGCTCCTCCATGGTCTTGCCCGTGGTCTCCTGGTCCTTTTTAATGGCTTGGACCTTGGCCTTTAATACATCAGGCTTGACCTTGATATCGTTAGTGCCAAAAAGCATGGAAGCCATTAATTTATAGGAGAACAGGAGCAGTTCGACATCATCCGTCTTTATCCGGTCCAGTGTTTCCTGTTCCACGTCATAGGTCTTCAGGAAGGAACTGTCAAAAATAAAAGACCGCAACTGATCCAGATCGGTTGAGGCCATAAAGAACATCCTTTTGGCCTGTTCACTTAAGGTCGCCTGGTAGCCGAATGATTTACGCCGCATTACAAGTTCCATCCAGCCCTTGTTCATTTCATCACGTTTGTCAACACCCTGGTCTGCGCGCCATTCCCTGACAGTCCACGTCTTGTCTTCTTCAAACCCCTTACAATGGGGCTCTTTGACGACAAAATAAAATTCTTCCGAACTCTGCTCCTCCTGGGCGCCCTCGTGAAAATTGGCCATACCGACCGGATAATAACGGCAGGCGGTAGGACGGTCCGAATAAATCCTACAACCTTCTATCTTTGATTTAATGAATGGACAGCGGCCCTCTTCCGTCAGTTTGATCATGACACCCGGAAAATCTGTCTTTTCAAGATACGTGGGTTCTGTATAGGTATGGAGAAACTCTGCAGCGTCCATATGTAAACGCTTGCGGATCTGCAGGATATCATAGGGTGTTAAAATAATTTTAATATTGCCGCAGCATTCAGTAAAACAGGAAACACCCGGGTGACAGCGAAACTTGATCTTACTGTCCAGGGTATATTTCGCAGGCAGAATGTTGCTTGGATTCTTATCTTTGCCAAAAAGGCTTTTGTCATTTTGAAATAAAGTTTTTTCTTTGCCGAATAATGTTTTTTCCTTCATCATACTTTCCTTGCTGACTCAATTAAATATCTAGTTGGGCTGTATACACTTTAAACGCTGTTTCATAAGGGGAATTCGTGCAATTTCAGGTTGCTGGCAACAAAAACGCTGAATGCTTCTTCAGTTCAATCTCTCACAATAATCATCAACCGGCATACTTGTCAAATTCAATATATTCTGAACCGTTCTTTAAATCCTCAGAAAAAAATTTTACCCTGCTTGCTATATAGCATATCACTACTTATTTTATTTTTGAGAATGAGTCTCATAATTTTTTGTATAAAAAAATTTAGGCTCATCTATACCAAGACTATGGAGGATACACCATTGAACTTTTTACCAAACACAGTTGATATTTCAAAAATCCACACCCTGCTCTACCATTTTCCGGACGGCAAGGTTCTGAGGCTTGAAATAAAAGATATTGAACAGCTTGAAACATTGAAATTTGAAGTGGGGAGATATTTAGATACTTCTGAGTTTGACGGCATATTACATTTCTACCCCCACGGCAACTCCTGATTTTGCCTGTTTATACCCTGCTCAGCCTTAATTCCGGGTCTGAGCAGGGTTGAATTTTGTTCCTTTCAAGCTTTTGTTTTCTACTTGCATTAAAGCTTCGCCGGTATTTTAGTTTTTCAAAAATTCATCAGCAAAAGCTTCATGATTGATACAACTGTCGACAACCATGTCCACACCAGATTATGCCACCATGCCCGGGGAGAGATGGAAGAGTATGTCCTGTCCGCTATCAGCAAAGGGTTGCGCCAAATCATATTTCTTGAACATCTTGAAGTAGGAATTAATTACTTTGAATCAACCTGGCTTACTGAAGAGGATTTTGATTTCTATCATGCCGAGGGCAGACGGCTACAGGAAAAATACAAAGACACAATCCTGATAGGCCTTGGTGTTGAAGTTGGTTACAATCCCCGCTACGTCGTGGAGATACAGCAGAGGCTTGCTCTGCATACCTGGGACCGCATCGGTATTTCCTATCACTTTCTAGAGACCGAGTCAGGCCACCTTAATATGGTCAGCCGTAAACAGATTAATATAGATCGACTCGACCAGTATGGCGTTGATGAAGTCATCAACCGCTATTATACGGACCTGCTGGATGCAGTTGACAAGCTTCCCGGACAGGTTCTCTGTCATATTGACGCTGTACTCAGGCATCATCCCGAGGTCATATTTAAAACAGAACATAATGCGCTTCTTGATGAGCTTCTTGATATGGTTGCATTGAAGAATATGTCACTGGAAGTGAATACCTCAGGTTTCACGACAAAGTCAGAACCTTATCCATCCCTGGCAATAATTAAAAAGGCAATTGAGCGGAATATATCTCTGGTGGCTGGCTCAGATGAAAACCGTCCGGAGGATGTGGGGAGATATTTTGACAGACTGCAGGAATTGATGAAAAAACTGCAAGCAGAAAGCTAGTTAATATGCATACCCCAGCATGGCATCTTTCAGTCCGGCATCAGCGGGCTTGCTCCCCAGCCAGATTTTAAGCAGGGCGCGGGAAAAATCTTCGCCTGGGACAGCCCCCTTCAGCATGTCATTAATCCACACCTGGGTGCCCTCATCCGGCATATAGTCGAGCCGTATGACATCCTCCTTGTGCACCGTGACAAAAAAAGAGTTAAATTGGTTTATCCTGTCCTGCAGTGCCTTTAGCTCTTCAGCAGAATTATTGGCTTTAAATCCTTCATTCCAGCCATCGACAAGCTTTTCAGCACTGACCTCTTTATAAAGAAAGCGCATGGTAATTCGTTTGGCTCCAGGGTCTGATAATATCTGATCCACAGATGTCCTTTTCATGGTCAGATACAAGGCACCGACATAAACCTTGATAAAAAGTTTCTTGCGGATTCCCGCACCGTTTAACACCAGTGCCTTGTTTTTTATTGTGATGTTTTCCGGCATGTCAACCCCAGCTATTTCCCGGGCTTCACTTGGCGATCCCGCAAAAATCAGCACTACGGTTAAACAAAGCAGAAAAGCTTTAGCCGACATTCGTACATCAAACGGTCGTTTCATATTTTATCCCCAATTTTTCTGCTGTTACCATTTCATAATAATCATTTCCGGCCAGATCGTTTATGACCACAGCCGGGAAATTGACCACCTCGAAACGGAATAATGCTTCAGGACCGGCATCCTCAAAAGCTACCAGGTCGCTCTTAACTATAGATTTTGACAGGAGTGCCCCGGCTCCCCCGACTGTTGCAAGATAAACCGCCCCATGCTTCTTCATGGCCTCCCTGACAGGCATTGACCGTGATCCCTTGCCAAGAGTGCCTTTCAAACCCAGCTCCAAAAGCCGGGGAGTATAGGCATCCATCCGGTAGCTTGTGGTAGGTCCAGCCGCACCTATTACCTGTCCCGGCTTTGCAGGGCTTGGTCCCACGTAGTAGAGGAGCTGGCCCTTGAGGTCTATCGGCAGTTCCCTGCCCTCATCCAGCAGGGCAACAAGTCTTCTGTGGGTCTGGTCCCGACCGGTGTAGAGACTTCCGGTCAAACTTATCAGGTCGCCGGCCTGCAGGATTTCCAGAGCACCTGCTTCAAACGGTACGGCAACAGGTTTGAGATTCTCAAAAAATCCCCTCTCACTTTCCGGTTTATGTTTTTCAATATCCATAATCTTCTTCTATTTTTTTCTTAAAATTTAGGCCAGAACGTTTATCTACAAAACTATCTCCTTATGCCGATGGGCATGACACTGTATATTAACAGCCACCGGCAGACTCGCAATATGGGTTGGATATGTCTCCATATGGACCGCCAGGGCAGTATTTACCCCGCCCCACCCCATGACACCCTGGCCCGCCTGGTTGATTCTCTTTAGAATCCTCTGCTCAATTTCAGAAACTTTTACATCGGGATTGGGTGTGCCCAAAGGCCTCATGAGAGATTTTTTGGCCAATAGTGCCGCCTTTTCAAAAGTGCCTCCCAAACCTACCCCGACCAGCACCGGCGGACATGGATTGGAACCTGCGTCCTTGACCTTTTGGACCACGTAATCTTCGACACCGGGAATCCCTGCAGATGGCGGCAGCATGATCAAACCGCTCATATTCTCACTGCCGCAGCCTTTTGGCAGAAAGCCGATACGGATCTTGTCCCCGGGAATTATTTCATAATGAACGACAGCCGGCACATTGGTGCCTGTATTCTTCCTGGTCACCGGATCACAGACAGACTTTCTCAAAAAACCATCAGCGTAGCCGGTACGGATACCTTCCTGGATTGCCTCTTCCAGGTTGCCTTTTACCATAACTTCCTGGCCGATGGTGACAAAAACAACACCTATACCTGTGTCCTGACATACTGGAATCTGTTCACGACTGGCAATATTGGCGTTTGTCACCAGCATATCAAGGGCGTTTTTTGCCAGGCCTGATACTTCACGGTCCCTGGCTCCAAGAAGCTTGTCCAGGATGTCCGGCTCCAGATCGCATGATGCGCTCATTGCCAGTTCGCGGACCGCTGCTGTAATTTCTTTGCTCTGCAATGTTTTCATAGATCTGTTTAAAAAGGTAAATGGTTTATCTGGAAATATTTCTTATTCTTCAAGCAGGCTCTTAACGTCATGCTGCATCGTAAAACTGTGTTCCTCACCAGGGAAAATCCCTTTTCTGACCTCATCACGATA
>JAFDBU010000007.1 GCA_019313095.1 Deltaproteobacteria bacterium
CCTGCTTTTTCTTGTAGTCCTTGGCGGAATCTTCGCCGGCATCTTCATCCATAGCTTTGATGGAGAGACCGATCTTCCGGTCCTTGGATGAAACGTTGATCACCTTCACCTGCAGATTGTCCCCAACATGGTACATGCCGACCGGTGTATTGATTTTTTCTTTGCTGATCTCTGAGACATGGACCAGCCCTTCAACACCTTCCTCAAGTTGGACGAATATGCCGAAGTCGGTGACATTGGTAATTTTACCTTCTACAACGGCACCGGCAGGGTAGTTGTTAAGTGCTGCCTGCCATGGATCGGGTTCAAGTTGTTTAATGCCAAGTGAGAACCGTTCGTTTTCGCGGTCAATTTTCAGAACTACGGCCTGGATCGTATCACCTTTGGCATATTTTTCTGTCGGGTGCTTGATGCGTTCAGTCCAGGAAAGATCAGAGACGTGAATGAGACCGTCAATGCCTTCTTCAATACCGATAAATATACCGAAATCGGTTATATTCTTGATCTTGCCCTCAATAATTGAGCCGACAGGATAGTTTTCACTGACCAGGTCCCAGGGATTCGGGTGTAGCTGTTTCATGCCCAGTGAGATACGCTTGGTCTCGGTTTCTATGTTGAGTACCATAACCTCTACCTCGTCACTTACGGCAACAAGTTTGGAGGGATGCCTCGGTTTCTTGGACCAGGTCATCTCTGAGATATGGATCAAACCTTCCACGCCTTCTTCAAGTTCAACAAAAACACCATAGTCTGTGATTGAGACAACCTTGCCGACAGTTTTTGAGCCAATGGGATAACGCTCGGTTACGGTAGCCCAAGGGTCGGGACGCAGTTGCTTGATACCCAGTGACACCCGGTCGGAATCCTGGTCGTATTTGAGGATTTTTACATCAATCTCATCGCCGACCTTGTAAAGCTTGGCTGGATGTGAAACCCTGCCCCAGGAAAGGTCGGTTATATGGCACAAGCCATCCATGCCGCCAAGATCAATAAAAAGTCCGTAATCAGTGATATTGGTAACCGTTCCATTCACGACCATGCCCTCTTCAAGTGTAGAGCGCATATCTTCACGCATTTTTTCCCGTTCTTTTTCGAGAATAGCGCGGCGTGAAATAACGACATTATTTCTTTTTCGGTTAAATTTGAGAATTTTAAAGGGGAAGGTCTCGCCTATGAGAGCATCCAGATCTTTTACCGGACGTAGATCAATCTGGGAGTAAGGCAGGAAAGCAGGCACCCCGATATCAACGGACATGCCGCCCTTAACACGGTTTTCAACTTTGCCGACGATGGTCCCGTCTTCAGCCTGGATTTTGGCGATCTCTTCCCAGACTTTGATGCCGATTGCCTTTTCCCGCGACAGCAGCAGTCCACCTTCTTCTTTTCTTTTTTCCACGAAGACCTCAAAGGAATCACCGATATTGATTTCCGGTTCTTCCCCCTCGGTGCGGAATTCAGAGAGCGGGATGTAACTCTCAGCTTTATCACCGATGTCAACGAGGACATGATCATCAACAATGCCGACAATCGTACCCTGTATGACATCTCCTACTTTACTTACTGAACTGTTTTCTTCCATCTCGAAGAGATCAGCAAAACTCATCTCTTCCGAGCCTTTCTTGCCTGCTTCTGAAACGTTTTTTTCTGTTGAATTTTCTGTCATGTTAGTTCTTGCCCTTTAGCGTAGTTTCTGCCAACTAGTTTTAGAGTTAATCTTAACCTCCACTAATGGAAGTGCCAAAATGGGCTATATACCAAAGACTATGACCAAACACAACTTTTTCTTGATAAAAAATAATATATGTTAGGTCCGGTTTGGAAATAGAAATTATGAAGTCAGTACAGGGATAAAAGCAGATTGTAAGGAGTGCAAACTTGGACTATAGTGTCGCTGCAGGGAGAATATTTATCTCCGCCGCAGAACTGTTTGTCATGGCGAAGTCCGGCATATTTTGTTTGTAAATGGTATTGGAGTATTGGAGTATTGGAGTAAAGGCTTAGTATAAAATTATACCAATATCCCATCAATCGGGTACTCTGGCAAACAGTGATTGATTATTTCATAACCTCGATTGTGAGGTTTAATCTTTTAAAACCGTAAAGAGGTTGGATCTATGCGCGTGGCAATGTACCACAATAACAGGGATGTCCGTCTTGAAGAGGTGGAGGTCCCGGCTATCGGTTCCGGTGAACTGCTGCTGCATATTTTTGCCAGCTCGATTTGCGGCAGTGATACCATGGAATGGTACCGTATAAAGCGTGCACCACTTGTGCTGGGACATGAAATAGCCGGCCGGGTTGCCGGAGTCGGACAAGGTGTTACAGGGTTCAGCAAGGGTGATCGGGTTGCTGCAACCCATCATGTACCCTGTTTTGAATGCCGGTACTGCAAAAGCGGCCACGAGACGGTCTGCGATACCCTGCTGAGTGGAACGCATTTTGATCCGGGTGGATTCTGTGAGTATGTAAGGCTGCCAGCAATAAATGTTGAGCGTGGCACCTGGACTCTGCCCGATGAGGTATCATATGAGGCCGCCACATTTGTCGAACCCCTGGCCTGTGTACTTCGCGGGCAGAGATTTGCAGGCATCCGGTCCGGTGCCGGTGTGCTGATCCTGGGAAGCGGCATAGCCGGCCTACTCCATGTTAAGTTGGCCCTGGCCAATAAAGCCGGCCTGGTTGTTGCCACTGATCTCAGTCACGAGCGGCTGGCCCTCGCCAAGAAGTTTGGCGCCCACCATACACTTGCTGCAGACTCTGACGTGGCCCAGGAATTCAGAAAACTTCACAACGGGCATGGCGCGGATGTTGTAATAGTTTGTGCTGCTGCAGAGGCAGTCCTGCAGCAGTCCTTCCGGGCCGTGGGACGCGGCGGGGTCATCCTGCTCTTTGCCCCAGCTCCGGCCGGTACCGTAGTGCCGTTAAATATAAATGATGTTTTCTGGCGCCGGGATGTCACTGTAACAACATCATATGCGGCAAGCCCTTCTGATTGCGCCGAGGCCCTGGAACTTATCCGGTCGAAACAGGTCCTGGTGGAAGACATGATAACCCACAGGTTCGGACTGGCGGAAACCGGAAAAGGATTTCAGTTGGTTGCTGAAGGCGGGGCCTCGCTGAAGGTTATTATTAAACCGCAGGAATAAAACAGATTTTAAAAAGAAACAGCAAAGGAGAGACATTATGCCTGAAGTTGATAAAGAGGGGAAAGATTTCAGCCTGGAGCAGCCGGTTAAAACAGAAGGATTTTTTCTCAAGGGCTCCAATTCTCTTGACTGGGGAATGAAAAACCGTTTATCCAGAATTTTCAATCCTGACACAGGCCGCACGGTGATGCTTGCGATTGATCATGGTTATTTTCAAGGTCCGACAAAAGGCCTGGAACGGATTGACCTGAACATCCTGCCGATCGCTCCCTATGCGGATACCCTGATGCTTACCCGCGGTATTCTCCGTTCAGTAGTGCCTCCTTCCTATACCAGGGCCATAGTGCTGAGAGCCAGCGGCGGACCAAGCATTCTCAAGGAGCTTTCCAATGAGCAGATTGCCGTTGATATGGAGGATGCAGTTCGTCTTAATGCAGCGGCCGTGGCAGTACAGGTATTTATCGGCGGTGACTATGAAACACAGTCGGTGCATAACATGACCAGGCTGGTTGATTTAGGCACGCGATGCGGTATCCCGGTTCTTGCTGTTACTGCCGTCGGAACCGAGATGAAAAGATCGGCCCGTTATTTCAGGCTGGCCTGCAGGATCTGTGCTGAGCTCGGGGCCCACTATATCAAAACATACTATATCCCAAAGGGCTTTGAATCAGTGACTGCAAGCTGCCCGGTGCCTATCGTTATGGCCGGCGGCAAAAAGATCCCGGAACCTGATGCCCTGACTATGGCGTATAACGCTGTCCAGGAAGGGGCTGCCGGCGTGGACATGGGGCGAAATATCTTTCAGGCGGATTCGCCTGCTGCAATGATTCAGGCCGTGGGGGCAGCGGTTCATCAAAACCTGCCGCCGAAGCAGGCATATGAGATGTACCTGGATCTTAAGAACCGGAAATGATTTGCAAATGAATAAAAAAAGCGGGTTTCTGTTAAAGATCCCGCTTTTTTATTAAATCTGGGAGCTGTTTTTGCTCTATTTTGTAAGTTTTGTAAATTTTGAGCCTTCAAGAGAAAGGTTGACCATAAGCCCCTTGACTCCGAAAACAAAACCTACGATGGGGTGCTGAATGTTATTTGTATCAACTGACCCCCCGGC
>JAFDBU010000008.1 GCA_019313095.1 Deltaproteobacteria bacterium
GAACTTGAGCAGGCCCAGGTCAACCTGCGGAGGACGACTCTTGCTATCCCGTTTAATGCAATGGTCCTGAACCGTTATGTCAACCTGGGATCAAAGGTGGCATCCCAGGAAAGACTGGCTGACCTGGTGGGGACGGATATTTACTGGGTTCAGGTATCCCTGCCGGTCGAAAAGCTGCGCTGGATAAAAATCGCCAATGGGCAAAGCAAAGGTTCCGGGGCGAAGATTATTTACCGGGAAGATTATTCCATAGCGGGGCAGGTAGTCAGGCTGCTGCCCGACCTGTCCCGAGAGGGACGCATGGCCCGGCTGCTCATCGAGGTGAAAGATCCCCTGGGGCTGAAGTCTCAGGAGAAAAAGCAGCCGATGCTTCTGATAGGTGAATATGTCCGGGTCCAGATAGAGGGCGAAGAGCTTAAGAATGTATACAGGATTCCACGGCCGGCATTGAGAAATGACACTGAAGTCTGGATTGTTGATGAAGAGAACAAGTTGGCAATACGCAGTGTGAAGACTATCTGGCGGGATGAAGGATCGGTGGTGCTGCAGGACGACTTCAGGTCAGGGGAAACTCTGGTGGTCTCGGATCTGGCTGCTCCTGTTGCTGGTATGCCCGTAAGGGTTGGTCAGCCCGGAATGAAAAAACAGGAAGGCAAGTCTAAATAAACAATATGGAAACTTCCGAGCAGAAAATAGTCCACAAACGTGGACCTATTGCCTGGATGGCCGGCCGTTCGGTTACTGCCAATCTCCTTATGCTTGTCCTGTTGATCGGCGGTTTTGTAATGGCCCAGAACATCGACAAGGATGTGTTTCCTGATTTTGAGCTGGACCTGGTTACCATCTCGCTGATATATCCAGGCGCCAGTCCGGAGGAAGTGGAAAGGGGAACAATACTGGCTGTAGAAGAGGCGATCCAGGACATTGAGGGGATCGAGGAAATTACGGCAACGGCCCGTGAGGGATCGGGTACAGTTACTGTAGAGGTCATTGAGGGAGAGGATGTTTCCGCCGTGGCCCAGGAGATCAAGAATGCCGTAGACCGTATATCTTCTTTTCCTGACGACGTGGAAGATCCGCGGGTTACGGTGCCGAGCCGCAAGCGTTATGTGGTTTCACTGGCACTTTACGGGGAGCAACCTGAAGCGGTTCTGCGGGAAATGGCAGAAATGGTCCGGGACCGTCTCCTTATGGATCCGGGTATCTCACAGGTGGATCTCTCCGGTATCCGTGATTATGAAATCAGCATTGAGATCCCGCAAAATATACTCAGGGCCCATAATCTTTCCCTGGACCGGGTTGCCAGCATCATCCGGCGGGCAGCGGTTGAAGTGCCGGGCGGAGCCATCCAGACGGAAGGCGGCGATGTGCTGGTGCGGGTAATGGAACGGCGTGAAATAGGCAAGGAGTTCAGCAAGATCCCGATAATCTCAACCCCTGATGGCACGGAACTCTTTTTGGAGGATATTGGGACCATCAGGGATGACTTCGAGGAGTCGGACCAGTTTGCCACCTTCAATGGTCATCCGGCAGTTCTTCTTGAGGTATACAGGATAGGCGAGCAGACACCCGTATCAGTTTCTGATGCGGTACATAGCCAAATGGAGGAGATCAACACCATCCTGCCCGAAGGGTTGACCCTGGTATCCCGGAATGACCGGTCGGAGATCTACCAGCAGCGTCTTGATCTGATGCTTCGCAACGGTTTTCTCGGCCTTGGCCTAGTGTTTATCCTCCTGGCGCTTTTTCTCGAAACAAGACTGGCTTTCTGGGTTAGTCTGGGTATTCCGATATCCTTTCTCGGCAGTTTTCTGATACTGCCCGCCATAGGTACATCTATAAATATGGTGTCCATGTTCGCCTTTATTGTCACGCTGGGAATCGTGGTTGATGACGCCATTGTAGTCGGAGAGAATGTCTACCATAACCGGCAGCAGGGGATGAAGTGGATTGACGCTGCGATTACCGGGGCCCGTGATATTGCCATGCCGGTGACCTTCAGTGTGATGACTAATATGGTGACCTTCATGCCGCTTTTTTTCGTGCCGGGTTTCATGGGCAAGATATTCAAGGAAATCCCGGCTGTCGTGGTCACGGTCTTTTTTATCTCCCTTATTGAGAGCCTGTTTATCCTGCCGGCCCACCTGGCCCACCAGGGCAAAAGAAGAGAGGCCGGAATATTTCTTAAGCTGCACGAACTGCAGCAGCGGTTCAGTGATTTCTTTGTCCGGATGATTCATACCCGCTACGGTCCGTTTCTCTCCTTCACTCTTCGCTGGCGATATATTTCCTTTTCAGCCGCCCTGATGGTATTGCTGCTGGCCTTCGGTTATATCAAAAGCGGCCGCCTGGGGTTCGAGCTCTTCCCCAAGATCGAGTCGGACTATGCTGCGGTTACGGCAAATTTACCTTTTGGTACATCCGTCAACCGGACCCTGGACGTGCAGCAGCGTCTGGTACAGGCCGGCAAGGCCGTTGCTGAACGTAACGGTGGTGAAGAGCTGGTTGAAGGGATTTATGCCTCGGTGGATGGTAACCAGACCAGGGTGCGCATATATCTGACACCGCCTAAAAAGCGCCCAATATCAACGGCTGAAATGACCCGACTCTGGCGCAAGGAGGTGGGAGAGATAGCCGGGCTTGAATCAATCAAGTTTGAATCTGATGCCGGCGGTCCGGGCCGGGGAGCGGCAATTGCTCTCGAATTAAGTCACCGGGACATCAAGGTCCTGGAGTATGCCAGTGCAGAACTTGCTGCCGCCCTGGAATACTTTCCGAATGCCATAGATATCGATGACGGTTTTTCCGCCGGCAAGCAGCAGGTGGACTTCAAGGTCCGGCCCGAAGCCCAGAGCCTCAACCTGCGTGCAGCGGATATCGCCCGGCAGCTGCGCCAGTCTTATTACGGAGCCGAGGTTCTCCGGCAGCAGCGAGGCCGCAATGAGGTCAAGGTGATGGTCCGGTTGCCGCTTGAAGAACGGATTTCAGAGTTTCATCTCGAGGAGATGATCCTGCGGACCCCAGATGGCGGTGAGGTGCCTCTCATGGAAGTTGTCACCCTGGAGAGGGGCAGGGCCGACACCAGTATTGAGCGGCGAAACGGACGGCGGGTAATTACCGTCAGTGCCGATGTGCGTCCGAGAAGCCAGGCCGTCCAGATCATGGAGTCATTGGATAAAGATATCCTTCCGGAACTGAGCGCCCGCTATCCCGGGCTGAGTTACAGTTACGAGGGGCGCCAGGCTGACAGGAAGGAGAGTATCCAGGCCCTTCTGCGCGGGTTGATGATCGCCCTGATCATTATTTATGCCATGCTGGCCATTCCACTGAACAGCTATATACAGCCCCTCATCATCATGCTGGCCATTCCTTTTGGTCTGGTGGGGGCTGTTATAGGACATATCATCATGGGCTACAGTCTCAGCGTCCTGAGCCTGTTCGGGGTCGTTGCACTGTCTGGTGTTGTGGTCAATGACTCACTGGTGCTGATACATTTTGCCAACCGGCGCTGCGGTACAGTTTGTGGAGCCATGGACGCCATCCACGATGCTGCCATTCACCGTTTTCGTCCTATCCTGCTGACAACCCTGACAACGTTCGGCGGACTGGCGCCAATGATATTCGAAACATCAAGGCAGGCGCGCTTTCTGATCCCCATGGCCATAAGCCTAGGTTATGGCATCGTCTTTGCCACCGTCATAACCCTGGTAATTGTCCCTTCTGTATATCTGATTATTGATGATATACGAAAAATTTTCATACCAGAAGATAAGCAAACACCAATCCAGAAGTAGAGTCTTTTTTGCTTCGATTATCTTATGCCGGAGAATTTTCCGCTATACCCTTAATAAAGGTGTAGCTTAAAAAACACCTCTGCTTATTAATTGCTCATGGCATGTATAAAAAATTGTATTTTCATGCCTTGCTTATGTTCCTGATATCAATAAAAATATTGTCTGTTCCTGTCTTTTTTGAAAAAAACTGTAGTAAATATCATTCATAAATGAGCATCAGATTTTAATTCTGTTTTTACCTATTCTGTTTTTTCTTCATTAAAACAAGGTGTTATAAAAATTATGCGAGAGTGGCATCCCTGTTGCATGGTATAATGCATAGAGCACAGAAGACCATGTTGCAACCATTCATGAAAACAGGAAGTGGTTGTAACTTTACTATATATCCCCTATCCCATGCCGCTTGACATGCCTTGGCGGCAGCTCCCCAGAGACGGACCCGATCCCGGGTCCGTCTTTTTTTATGTAAATTTATCTTATAAGCAAAAGAAATGATTGGTAGTATATGCAATAGAGCAAAGATTAATTCAGCATAGAATCAGAAGTCTTATGTAAAAAATATGAGTACCATTAAGCTGCAGGACCTCAAAGTAATACTGAACCAAGAGGGTTCAAAAAAATATACCAAGGTGAGCTATCCTATCCGGTATGGTCGCTATACAGAAATGGAGTATGGCGAGTATCGCTTCCTGTTTAACCGTAACGGGGAAGTAAAGTTTATTGTCGGGCAAGGACGGGACTGGCCCCATCCATCCGAGTGGCTTAAAAGAACCATAGGAAATAACTGGGTCTATTATTCAACCGGCAGCTACTACACCGGTGTTGTAGATCTGTTTGGCGAATATTATCTACCCTGCCCCGCTTACCCGACCAACTCTCTTTTCAAGGAAAACCCTTTTACCCGCCATGCGGTTATAAAGGCATTGGAGGAATTTGATCAAATCGGTTCCAGGCTTCTAAGTCTGGCAGCAAAAATATCTGCCCCTGAAGATGAGGCAATGAAGGATTTTTTGAACCGGGCCGGCAGGAATTCAACGGATCAATTGCGCCAAAAGGCAGACCGGCTCCAGAGAATACTGAAAGCCAGAATAAGTGTATTGCCCACGGACTGCAGGCATGTGGATTATGATGTTATACCGTTGATGGTCAACGATGGCTGCTTGTATAATTGTTCATTCTGTGAGGTGAAATCCGGCATGGATTTATCGTGCAGGTCCAGGCAGGAAATTACAGAACAGCTGCAGGCACTGAAGGAATTCTTCGGTACCGACCTGCTCAATTACAATAGTGTTTACCTGGGCCAGCATGATGCCATGGGAGCGTCTCCTGATGATATTCTCTTTGCAGCGGATCAGGCCTATACAATACTGGATATAAAAAAGTCATACATGCAGGAGCCGAGGCTTTTTCTTTTTGGCAGCGCTGAGTAGTTTCTGAATAAGGATGAAAATTTTTGGCATCGTATGAACAGTCTGCCGTTTTATACGTATGCAAATATCGGGCTGGAGTCTTTTGATGATGCAGCCCTGCGGCTTTTCAAGAAACCTGTGCCTTCAGTAGTGATGCAAAAGGCCTTCAAAAGGATGCTTAGAATAAACAAAAGCTATGAGAATATCGAGGTAACTGCTAATATTCTGATCGGCGAGGATCTGCCGGCAAGCCATATTCCAGCTCTTACTGCCCATATTGATGAGGCGGTAAAGAAAAATGCTGCTAAAGGATGCATTTATATCTCGCCCTTAAAAGGCAGCCGGAACACCAAAAAACTCCTTGAGCAGTTCAGATCAATAAAACAAAAAAGCCGGATCCAGACATTTCTTTATCTTATCCAGCGGTTATGATGAAGCATACCATGTCTGAACCAATTCACATTGATGGCAGGCTGGGGGAAGGCGGCGGTCAGATCCTGCGGACCTCGCTTGCAATGGCAGCCCTGCTTCGGCAGCCTGTGAAGCTCGACCATATCAGGGCCAATAGATCAAAACCGGGCTTGAAGACCCAGCACCTGGCAGGTGTATTGGCACTGGCAAAAATTACAGATGCAGAGGTTAAGGGGGCTCACAAGCATTCCACCAGTCTTATGTTTATACCGCGCACCTTAAAAGGGGGGAGGTATCGCTTTGAGATTTCCACAGCCGGTGCTGCCAGTATGTTGCTGGGGGCTGTCCTGCCGCCTCTGCTTTATGCTTCGCAGCCTTCGGAAATTACCATAACAGGTGGCACACATGTACCTTTCAGCCCCCCGTTTCATTATGTCGACAGGGTTTTTCTGCCTGCTTTACAAAAACTGGGAGTAAATGTTTGCGTCAGGTTGATACGCTGGGGCTTTTATCCCAAGGGCGGTGGTGAGATAAGGCTGCTGGTGAAGCCATGTCATAATTTGCAGGGGGTGAACCTGGCCCAAAGAGGAAATCTCAAGAAGTTGCAGATTTCGGCCTGCAGTACGGTAAATCTCCCGGATCATATTGTCCAGCGTGAGGTTGCCCACATGGAAA
>JAFDBU010000009.1 GCA_019313095.1 Deltaproteobacteria bacterium
ATGCCAATACCGGTGTTGTGCAACCATGTCTAGCATTTCAAATATGTTATCATTTCCTGGCAGAAGCAAAAATATATATGTTAAATCAATTTGGGGTTAGCTTATCTGTTTTAAACACGAAGGAAGAGAAGTTTATGAATAACCCGCGTCAATCAAAAGCAATCATCATGCATTAATATGGAGCAGCCGGAATTTTTCATAATGCTGTGGCAGGGATTGGGCTGGCCACTTCTGCGGCTGGTATTTTTTATTTCCCTCGGCCTGATGATCGGCAACCTCATCGAATCCCTCAACTGGACCCATGGAGTTGCACGGCTGTCTTCACCGCTGATTCGTAATGCCCATTTATCGGATATTACAGGAGCCAGTTTCTCCATGGCCTTTTTTTCGGCGGTAACAGCAAATACCATGCTTTCAGAAGCATATGAGCAAGGCAGGCTTACCAAGCAGGAACTTGTTTTTTCAAATCTATTTAATAGTCTGCCCACATATTTTCTGCACCTGCCGACCCTTTTTTTTCTGGCCGCGCCACTGCTAAAAGGTGTGGCGTTTGTTTACGTGGGCCTGACTCTTCTTGCCGCTTTTTTACGCACTGTCTGCATTCTAATTGTCGGCAGGGTGTTGCTTCCCGGCAACAAGGAGCATTGTGTCACCTGTCGGCTTGAGGAAAACAGGGTCAGTTCCCTGGCCCAGGCTTTTCATAAAGCCTGGGTTCGCTTCCGGAAAAGGATCAAGCGCATACTCCTGGTTACAGTACCAATATATACAGCGGTTTTTATCTTAAACCGTTTTGGTTTGTTTGCTCTGGTGCAGGAATGGCTGGCCCGGCATGTAAAACTTCTTGCCTGGCTGCATCCGGAAAGCCTTGGTGTGGTTGCCCTCCAGCTTACGGCGGAAATAAGCGCCGGTATGGCTGCCGCAGGCGCCCTGCTGGATAACGGCAGCCTGGAAGTCCGCCAGGTTGTTCTGGCCCTGCTGGTGGGGAATGTCGTCTCATCTCCCATGCGCGCCGTACGGCATCAATTTCCTTTTTATGCCGGGGTGTTCCAGCCTAAACTGGCGGTTGAGCTAATTACCTATAACCAGATTTTCCGTACAGGTTCCATTATTCTGGTAGGAGTATTTTATTATTTTCTGTCTGCTTAAAATAGTATAAGAAACAGGGAACAAATAACTCAGGCGGTGCATAAATAATAAGAAATCGGAGGTATTGAAATGGCGGTTTATATTGATGAGGACGAATGCATAGGGTGCGGCACGTGTGAAGAAATATGTCCGCAGGTTTTCAGGCTTGATACCGAAAAGGAAAAGGCAGAGGTTATCATGCCGAAAGGGGGTCCGGAAGACCTGATTGAGGAAGCCATTGAAAGTTGTCCAGCCTCCTGTATCTATGAGGAAAAATAATTTTTATCGATTTGACCCAGGTCAAGGATTTGTGTTGTCTTCGGCTTGTATGATCAGGAGAAAATTTTTGCTTAAGACATTGTCTGGTATAAACTCAGCTAATCAAAACTGATACTTATGAAATAGCGATTTGCATTTTTTATAAATTATATTTCGCGGAGGCGCATTATGGAACACTATACAAGATGGGATGATTTCCTCGTGTCTGAGCACGAGATGATAGAGCGGGCAATGGCTGTCCTGAAAGCCAACCTGGAAAAGATTGATACAGCGGTCAAGACCCCCTTGCAGATGCAGCGGGCCATAGATTTCCTGCTGGAATTCGGCGACAAGATACATAATACCAAGGAGGAGAAATTCCTGTTTCCGCTCATGGGCCGGAAGGGGCTTCCGGTGGAAGGCGGTCCCATAGGTGTTATGCTCATGGAACATGATATGGAACGCAAACTCCTCCAGAAGATGACCGCTGACCTGCCAAGCCTGGCTGAAGCAACAACAACCGCCAGGCAAAAATTTGCCGCCGAAGGATTTGAGTATCTTAAAATAAGGGCTGAGCATATTTGGAAGGAAAACGATGTGCTCTACGCCATGGGGCGCAAGGTCATCAATGAGGAAGAAAACCAGGATCTGTTAAACGAGTTTAAAGGGCTGGATAAGCTTACATACGGGGACAAAGCGAGAGAACATTATGAACAGATGCTGAACGAAGTTGAAAAAGACAGTGAGGCCAAAAAACGGCTCATCCGGAATCTTTCCTATGAACAGTTGGACGCCATCCTGGAAACGCTGCCGTTTGAGGTGACGTTTGTGGATGCTGAAGATACCGTGGCCTATTTTAACAAGCTGGACAAAACCAAGCTCTTTCCGCGGACCCGTTCCGTTATCGGCCGCAAGGTGGAAAAATGTCACCCGGAAAAAAGTGTCGCCATGGTAAACCAGATTGTCAGCGGTTTCAAGGACCGGACCATGGATCACGCGGAGTTCTGGATTGATTTCAGGGGAGACAAAATACTTATCCGCTACTACCCGGTGTTCAGCGAAAATGATACGTATATGGGGGTCCTGGAGGTAACGCAGGCAATCGGCGCCATTCAGAAAATTGAGGGAGAAAAAAGGTTAATCTACTAATCACGAATAGAGTTGATCTAATAAAAAGAGGGGCGGATAAACCTTTCATTTTTTTATAGATGGCGGCGGTGAGCAGGACAATTACTCAACCAGCTTGAATAACTCTGTTTTTCCCTGCATGGTGAGTATGGAATCAGTGCTGACCTGCAGGAAGGATTATAGGAAGCGAGGTAATGAAGGGTTATTGCATATTTGTTTTGGAACCTGGCTGATGTTTCTTATTGCATTGTGAGCAGATAGGTCCGCAGGTTTATCTTTTTGTTCTGCAGCCCCAGTTTTTTTCGCAGGTTGTTCCTATGAAATTCCACGGCATTAACTGAGATACTTAGAATATTGGCCGCGTCCTTGTTCGATCTGCCCTGGCGCACAAGATCTGCTACCTGAATTTCCCGTGGGCTCAAGTTCAGGTAACTTGAGGAGAGATTGACAGAAAATGAAGAGGTGATTTTCTTGATGTTCTCCTGAATAACCCTGACATATTCCAACTGCCGTGTATGTGCCAGGTTTTCCTCCAGCAGATCAAGATAGGGGTTCACCAGCCTGGTAAAATTATCCAGAACTCTGGTTTCCATCTCTGTTTTATTTTCATTGATTTGCTTCAGAAGGACGCGCAGAGCAGTATTTGTGTTTTTTAGTTCTTCGGCATGCAGCTCGGCCTTCACCTGGGCCTTGTTCCTTTCGGTAATATCCAGATTGGTACCGATAATTCCCCCGATCTTCCCGTCATTATTAAAAAAGATAGACTTAAATATAATCAGGTCATGTTCCGTGCCGTCGGGATAGCCGCAAGACACCTCATATGAGATGGTCAGACTTGTCTTTAGGAGGCGCTGATCCTGCTGTTCATGGATACTGGCCAGTTTCGCTCCGGTTATTTCAGGCTCTGTTTTACCGATAATTTGTTCTTTGCTGGAACCTAGAGATTCTGCAAATGATCTGTTGCAGCCGAGGTAGCGTAAATTGTTATCCTTAAAATAAACTGGTACCGGAATTGAATCGATAAGGTTCTGCTGGAACCGGACTTGGTTTATGAGGGCTTGGGTTCTCTCGACCACCTTTTTTTCAAGACTGCTGCGGTGTGCCCGCAGCTCTCTCTCATTTGCCTTCATTTCGAGACAACGCCTTGCCAGGCAACGAACCTCAATAAGGCTTAAAGGCTTGCGCAGAAAAAAGTTTACTCCGAGTTCAAAACTTCTTTCCACTTCCTTATCATCGCCATGCCCGGTGATCACCACAACATGATATGGATCTTCGGGCTTTATGTTTAACTTTTCAAGAAAACCAAAGCCATCGAGACCCGGCATGCGCAGATCAAGGAATATCAGGTCCGGCTTTTCCTTCTCAATGTGGGTAAGACCTTCTAGTCCGTTGCCGGCAAAGGCAATTTTACAATTTTCATCTTTCAATATTTTGAACATTGCCTTTTGCAGGGCAGGTTCATCATCAATAACGAGAATTTGGGGAGCAGTTTTAGAAGCCGGCACATGTGCCTCCACGTGTTGGGGTTTGTTGTCAGAAAAACCGTGAAGAGTTCCAAGTGTTTCGTGCACCATACATTACATTCTTCAAATCGTAAAATAAGAAGAATATTAGCTAAATGCTAGTTTTAAACTAGTAATAAGTGGACTGTGGCCAGTATAATTTACGTTTACTTCTGAAATAAATTAGGGCCATCCAGTTTACAGCATTTTAACTCTGCCCATGCTGTTTTCGGATGGCCCTTTGGGCTTGGGCGTTAGTGTGTAGACGGATCACGCATTCATAAGCAGGATCCGGCACAGAGGAGGGAATATGGTACCCCGTCAGCCTGGGAATGCTGATGGTGAAGGGGACACACTGGGCAGAGATTTTTCATTGTCAGTTTTTTAATTCGCATAACAGGAACCATCCTTGACATGAATAGTTCTTGATGTGTGTTTGCATGCCTCCGGGTTGTGGGTGACCATGATGATGGTCTGGCCTTCCCTGTTCAGTTCTTTCAGCAGTTTCATGATTTCATCGGCGGTTTTGCTGTCCAGGTTGCCGGTAGGTTCATCCGCCAGGAGAATGGGCGGCCTGTTTACAATGGCCCGGGCAATGGCAACCCGTTCCTGTTCGCCGCCTGAAAGCTGGTCCGGCAGCCGTTCTGCTTTGTTTGTCAGGCCGACCCGGGCCAGGACATCGCGGGCCATTTTGTCCTGTTCTTTTGCTTTTTTGCCTGTGATAGCAAGGGGCAGCTTAACATTTTCCAGCACCGTGAGGTAAGGGATCAACTGGAACGACTGGAAGATAACCCCGATGTATTCGCTGCGCAGGTCAGCGCGTTGCTCACTCGTCAGCTTATAGATATCTAGGGAGTCAAGCAGGATCCTGCCGCGGGTCGGGTGGTTGAGCCCGCCGAGAACCGAAAGCAGGGTTGATTTTCCTGAGCCGGACTGTCCCATGATGGAAACGAATTCTCCATCATCGATATAAAGATCCATTTGCCTGATCGCCTGCACGTTTGTCTCGCCGTCCTGGTAATCCTTACCGATACCCTGGACCTCAATGAGGTGCTGTACATTAGGTTCAACTGCTGAGTTATGCATTGTGTTATCCTTCATGATAAGTTCTACAATTAATTTAATTTTTTACAGGGCCCGAAGCGCTTCACTCGGGTCGAGCTTGCTTGCTTTCTGGGCTGGATAAAGGCTTGCAATGAGGCTTAAGGCTATAGCCAGTAAAAGCGAGATGCCTCCAAGATTATAGTTAAAGCCTGCAAAGGAAGCGCTTTTTACAACCAGCGGCAGGGCAGCCCAGGCTATCCCGCTGCCGCCCAGATAACCAAGGAGGCCGCCAACTAAACCAACCACCATGGCCTCTAACAGTATGATCTGCATGACATGGCCACGTCGGAAACCAATGGCGCGGAAGATGCCGATCTCGCGGGTCCTTTCATTTACCGATCCCATCATGGTCACGAAAACCAGAAGTGAGCCGATGAAGATAACCAGTACGGCAATGCCATAGCTGAATGTTTTGAACATTTCAACAGTCTGCATTTTTGACATCATTGCCTGCCGGAGACCAGTAACCTTTGCTTCCGGGAATTTTTCGCCGATCTGCAGAACCAGCTCAGTGATCGGGCAGTCCCTGCAGAAGGCCTGGATCTCAACCATAGATACCTTGCCTTCCTTGTCCAGAATTTTCTGAAAAGCATGCAGGTCTCCAATGATAATGCCGTCTTCGGATGATCCTGTCGGTTTTAAGATGGAAGTGACTATGAAATCACGCCCGTCAATACCAAGGGTGTCACCGACTGCCAGATTAAAAGTTGTTGCAGTCTGGGAACCGAGCAAAAGTTCGTTTGTTTCAGTAGGAGGGGCTCCCTCAAACTGCCACCAGTTTTTGAGCTGCAGCTCGGTTTCAAAATCAACACCCATGAGCAGTACATCTTTATCCCTTACGGTAGTAGCCCCGAGAACTTTAGGAGCTACCAGGCCAAGATTCTTTGCGTATTCTATAGTCCTAATCTCAGGGATTCTTTCCTCGGCAAATTCCACGGTCTGGTAGTTGACACCGCCCATGGTGATGCCGCCGTAGGAAAGGGCCAGGTTTTCGCTTCTGGGAACCATGACAATATTTGCCCCATACTGGTCAAGCCTGTCTTCAATATCATGGGTCATTGATTCCGTGATCGACATAAGGGCGACAATCGTGGCAATACCGATAAAAAGACCCAGGACCAGAAAGATCATTTTGCCTTTACGGCGTTTGAGATTATTGAATGATATATTATGCAGTTTCACGGCGGTTATCCCTCAAATTTTGCTTCTTGTTTGATGGTATGCAGGCGCTGTGTATGACCTACCTGATTTAGCAGGATAGCTTTTAAGTCATTCGCCTTGAAAAATGTATTCAATTCATTTGTTCCGGTTATGGACTTGTCAAAGGTAACCACGATTCTCGAACTGCCTGTATCTGTTTCAATACCCTTGACACCCGCCAGCTGTTCAATACCGGTGATGACTTCCTGGGGCCATACTTCGGTATTCTGAAGTTTGTAAATGGCGTCATCAAGGTGCCTGGTATTGAAGTAGGCAATTGATTTGGGTACAATAACAAATCCCAGTCCCAGGATAATTACCATCGATATCATGGCAGCCAGGGTGCCGAAACTGATGCCGCGTTTTTTTACCCCGAGAACTTTCTCTCTTTTTTCTTTGTATTTTTCCAGATCGTATGCCATTTCAAATTTCCTCATCTTATAAATATCTGTCATTGAGATTTTTGGTTATTATGACTGGCGATACTTCATGTACCAGCTGTTCATGTCTACATCACGCATATTGATAACCAGTTTGTCGCCAACAACTGTCCTGTTCAATGGAGCCGGATTGCAGCCGCCCTTGATGACATTGATCTTGTTGGAGGCAAATTTCTGGCCGCAATTCTTGCAGACCATTTTGTCGCCTTCCTGGTAATATCCTAGTCCGGAACGGTAGCAGACGTCACAGGAGTCAATGGCGGCGCGCAGGATACCATCAGCACTCTTCAAAACAAAAAAGGTGACCATGGTGCCGTCGGTTGACTTGACCTGAAAATGGTGAGCCTCGCCGTCTGAGATATCGGCAATAGGAATCTCGAGTTTGCCGTTGTTCGGTGTAATCAGTCCGCCGCTTTTAGTTCCTGAAGCAGAGCTTGAGGCGGAGCCGGAGCAGCCGTAAAGTGCAAATCCCGTTATCAGTAAAATAAGAAGTGTGATGAGTGACCTGTGTTTGTTTGGATGAAACATGATAGAAGACCTCCGATTGTTATTGTGTTCTTTGCGGGTTAATTAGGCTATTAGGTTAAATATTGATTCACTATTTATTTCGAGTCTGTCTGGCTGAAATAGCGCCTGTATAATTTCTGCCAGGATGCTGCTGTGGCGTTGCAGGGCCCATTGCTGTTGCAGCCGGAGCCTGAACGCACAGCCTTTCCCTGGGAACCTGAGCTGCGGGTTGTTGTAAAAGCTTTTTGGACTGGGATTTCATTGGTTGCCAAAACTCTTGCCGGATAACCGAGGTCGGTTATTATTGTAGCAATTCTGCTGCTTTGCAGACTGTCTGCATGGTCAACAATGACAACCCCTCTGCTCAAGTAACCGTTCATGCCATAAGTATCTGCGAGTTTACCCAGTTCAGCGGCAATGTTGGCCAGACAGGAAGTACAGGAAAGTTTACTGACCTGCAGGGTTGTACGGCTGATAGTACCGGTTGCAGGGGCAGCTTTCCAGGCAGTCGGGCCGGCTCCACCGGAAACGCCACAGCCGCCGCTTGAGCAGCCGGAACGGTACCTGCTCTGCTGGGCAAATTTATTTGTATATTGCTCCGGCAGTGTTGCCGTCCATTCCATTGTGGCAGGATAGCCTAGTCTGCTTATAGTGGCAGCGATCTGTTCAGAATTTAGCGTGGAAAGATGATCAACGGTCACCCTACCGGCACGAATATCAGCATCCATGCCGAGAGCTCCCGGCACGCCCTTTAATTCAGCCTCAATAGTTGCCAGACAGGAAGTGCAGGAGAGATTGTTCACAATAAAGTTTGAACGATGTACTGTTGCCGAGTTTGCCTGAAGGGCCCAAATAAAGGGCAGCAGAAGCGTGCTCAAGACTGCGATAAATTTTTTGTTTTGATTCATTTGTCCTTCTCTGTAGTTGGTTAAATTTTTTGGAGCCGTACCCGAAACCCATTTCTCATAAAGCAAAGGGTGTGCCACATTGTGGTTCTTGATGAAATTCTGATCGCATCATTCTGGAATTATTTGAATAATATAAGAAGGGCTATATTGGGCAGGCTGGGAATATCAAAAAAAATGAAGAATATTGTTTAATCGAGAAGACAGAATTAAACAATATTACTGATTTTTTTAAAAAGTTCCTCGACGGTAAATAAATTTTGACTTCAAAAAAAGCCTAGCGAAAATTACAATTGATTAGCACCGGTGATGAGCGGTGGAGTCCTACCGGTGCAAGCATATTATGCGACAGGCCATATTGGCTGCAGGGAAAGAAAAGTTGATGAACCGAAACTTTATTAATAATTCAATTAAGAATGTGTGACTTTACCCGTCTTGATCTATATTGAATTTTTCAAGACGGTAGATCAGGACATGGCGGGGTATTTTCAAGAGGCGGGCTGCCTGCGAACGGTTGCCGCGACTTTTTTCTAAGGCTTTTAAAATGAGCCCCTTTTCGATATCCTCCAGGGAGACGCCGTCAGGAGGGATGTCAGGGATTTCAAGGATATCAGGCGCTTTTGCAGTTGGCAGATTGATGTCCGCCGGCTCGATGATGTTGCCTTTCCGTAAAATAAGACTCCGTTCAACGGTATTCTGCAGTTCTCGTATATTCCCCGGCCAGTCGTACTTTTTCATGATTGACATGGCTTGGTCGGAAAATTTAACGCCGCGTGGGGCGCCTAGTTTTTTTAAAAAGTGATTTCCCAACGCCGTTATGTCTTCACGACGTTCCCTCAGCGGCGGAATATGTAAGGGGATGACGCTGAGACGGTAGTAGAGGTCCTCGCGGAAACGACCCTTTGTCACCTCTTCATGCAGATCCTTGTTGGTGGCGGCAATGATCCGGACATCAACTTTTTCAGTACGGTCTGAGCCCACTGGCTCGACTTCCCGTTCCTGGATAACTCGTAAAAGCTTGGCCTGCATATCAGTTTTCAGCTCGCCGATCTCATCGAGAAACAGGGTGCCCTGGGTTGCCGCCTGAAAACGTCCCTTGCGGTTTGCAACTGCACCGGTAAAGGCACCCTTGACATGACCGAACAGTTCGCTTTCAATGAGATTGTCAGGTATGGCAGTGCAGTTTACCGCCACCATTGGCCCTTTTTGGCGCGGGCTGTGCTGGTGCACCAGCCTGGCCAATACTTCTTTCCCTGTTCCCGATTCTCCGGTAATAAGGACTGTTGCCTCACTGGAGGCCACCTTAAGAGCTGTTTCAAGTAGTTCGGCCATGGCGGAATTTGCTGTTTCCATACCGGATGTGCCGGTCAGCCTGTTTACCTCTTCGGCGAGCTGCTCCTTTTGGGAGCGCAATGATGTAAGTTCAAGAGCTTTACTGCACGAAAGCCGCAAGGTTTCACGCTCAAATGGCTTGGTAAGGAAAGTGAAGGCTCCTTCGTGCATTGCTTTTACAGCCATTTCTATGGACCCGAAAGCTGTTATGACAATAACCGGTGTTTCCGGGGATTCTCTTTTTATGGCAGCGAGAACTTCCAGGCCGTCCATATCACCCAATTTAACATCGGTAATCACCAGGTCTGGATCGTTCTTTTTGAAAAGCTTTATACCTTCCCGGCCTGAAGCGGAAGGTATTACATCAAATCCCGCTTCCGACAGGTTGTATTCGGTAACCCGCCGTAAACTTTCATCATCATCAATGAGAAGAATGGTGTCTGCCATATGATATCCTTCGGTGTCGTTAACTTAAGCTTCTACCTGAACCAGGCTTGGGTAAAAAGATTGTAAAACATGCTCCCCCGGTTTCTGAATCAGAAATAGTAAGGTTGCCGCCGTAACTTTCAACTATTTTTTTGCTGATTGAAAGGCCGAGTCCGGTTCCTCCTTCCTTCGTCGAGTAAAACGGGTCAAAAATTTTTTGCTTAAGTTCATCAGGGATTCCCGGTCCGTTATCTTTTATAGCAACAGTACAGCCAGCCTCAGTCTTTTCGGTTTCAATGATGATTTTACCTCTCGGGGGTAATGCATCAATAGCATTTAAAATAATGTTCAGAAACACCTGGGATAATTTTTCCTGGTCAACCTGACATTCCTTGCCGACTTCCCAGCCCAGCATTGAAAGAGATATGCTTTTTTTTCGCAACTGGCTGTTAAGAAGACTGGCAACCCGTTCGATAACCTGTGATAAAGGTTCATGTACAACTTCTTCCTTCTTCCTGCCGGGTTGTCCCTGCCGTGAAAACTGTAAAACCTCCTCAACCGTATTGTTAAGACGGGTGGTTTCCTTAAGGAGGATCTCAACAAATTCTCTTTTGGGATGCCCGACGGGAAAATCGTCAAGCAGAATCTCTGCCGTACCCTTGATTGACGAGAGCGGATTTTTGATTTCATGGGCCAGGGAGGCTGATAGCTGGCCTAGGGCAGAAAATTTTTGCGCTGCGCTTAATTGTTCTTCAACTTCCAGCAAAAGCTGGGTTTCCCGGTGCAGTTTATCATATGATCTTTCCAGTTTTTCTGACAACTCTTTGTAGCGCCGGCGCAGCAGGGATTCCCGGCCGGCAATAAAGCCGGTCACTGTTCCGGCTGCAAGGTAAAGGATGATTTCCGTCAGCTCGCTTAAATAGGTTCCTGTTTCCTGCCCGATGTAGAGAAGAACATGTGGAATAAAGGCGATTGATGACATGACGGCAAGCGCCAACCCGCCCCAGACGCCGAACCATATTGCCCCCAGGACAATGGGGAAATAACTGAGACGCCTGAACATATCATGATAAAATATCATGTATCCAGGCGTAAAATAGTGCAGCAGTCCTATACCGATTATAACGAGCACCAGAACGGCAAAAAGAATTTTCCTCATAGGTTCGTCAGCCAAAAGTTTACATATGCCTGTAGATGAAAGAACGTCCGCAGTAACGATAACTGTAACTATAATGTTTCTAACAGAATGAAACCATTACTATTTTGAGTCCAGCCGGAAAGCCTCTTTATCTGGTTGGAAACTAAGCTAATCGAGGTAAACACCTTTTGCAATCCGTGAAACAGTTTGAATTCTATCCCCAGAGATTTACAAGGAATAGAGTTATAGCAGGAAAATAAGTGATGATTATAAGG
>JAFDBU010000010.1 GCA_019313095.1 Deltaproteobacteria bacterium
GGAGATACTCCAACGGAGATCAGTAGAACCCTGCTACGTGCCATCAAGCGTTCGGATTTTATTATCGTAACAGGCGGACTTGGCGCGACTACTGATGACATGACAAGTGAGGTGGTCGGCCAGGCTCTGGGATTGCCGGCCATTTATCATCCTGAAATTTTTGACAAGATAAAAGCCCGTCATGCAAAAACTGATAAAGAGACTGTTGTGCCTCTGAAAAAACTTGCCATCCTGCCCAAGGGGGCGGAAATGTTAAACCCCGAGGCAAAGATGGCAGGCTACCTTCTTATTCATGACTCGAAACCAATCTTTTTCCTGCCCGGAGTACCCCACGAGATGCAGCAGCTGCTTGTAGACAAGGTCATTCCAAGGCTTGGTGTATGGCAGGAAGGGGAGACGAAAGTAGTCAAACAGGGAGTCTATAAAATTTTCGGCCTGGGCGAGACGGAAATCAACTGTCGCGTAGCCCATCTTGAGAAGGAGGAGGATGGCCGAATCCGCATCGGCTACTACCCTGTTTTCCCGGAAGTACATCTCAGTCTCACTGTTGTGGAAGGGGATGAGGCTACGAGCAACAGAGTTTTTCAACACCTTGAAGAAGAAATAAAGCAGGCACTGGGAGATTCTCTCTTCGGCAGGGACGATGACACCATGGAAAGCGTTGTAGGAGAGATCCTGCAGAACAAGGGTAAAATGCTGGCTACGGCTGAATCCTGTTCAGGCGGCCTCATTGGGCACAAGATTACCTCTGTTTCCGGAAGCTCGAATTATTTTGCCGGTGGGGTTATCGCTTACAGCAATGAACTTAAGCAAAAACTCCTGGGAGTAAATCCCGACATAATTGCAAAATACGGCGCTGTCAGTTCTGCAGTGGCAGAGGCAATGGCTTCCGGCATCCGTACCCGAACCTCTGCCGATATTGGTTTGTCAGTCACCGGTATCGCAGGGCCCACAGGCGGTACCAGGGAAAAACCGGTTGGCACCGTATTTATTGGTCTTTCCAACCATAATGAAACTATTGCCTTTCCCTATCTGTTTTCCGGAGACCGATGGCAGATCCAGGAGATTACCGCTGTTGCGGCCCTTGACCTCACCCGTCGTAACCTGCTTGGAAAAGGCATGCATTATGCCAATATTTTTTAAAAGCAATAAACTTTTGATCCGGCATATGAAATATTTTCAGCGGACCCCAAAATCTATTTTAAAGTTATGACTTATTTATTAGAGTAACTGGTTAACTGAATTGACAAGGCAACCCTTACCGTCAAATATATTCAATAAAATTAAATCTTTAAATATTCTGTCGGCTTTCACTTTTTCAGACAAGGAGCAATTCAAATGGCAACCCGTGAACAGAAAAGCAAAACTTTGGATAACGCCATGTACCAGATTGAGAAGCAGTTTGGTAAAGGCGCGATCATGCGTTTGGGATCTCATGAAGCCGAAGAGGTGCCGGCCATTCCTACCGGAGCCTTGAGCCTTGATATTGCGGTTGGGGTCGGCGGCATTCCTGTAGGCAGGGTCACCGAAATTTACGGCCCCGAGTCATCAGGCAAGACCACTCTGGCCCTGCACGTCATAGCTGAAGCACAAAAACGCGGCGGCACCGCAGCCTTTATTGATGCAGAGCATGCTATGGATGTATCCTACGCAAGCAGGCTTGGCGTGGATGTTGATAACCTGCTGGTTTCACAGCCTGATTACGGGGAACAGGCCCTTGAGATAGCTGAAGTTCTTATCCGCAGCAACGCAGTTGATGTTATTGTTATTGATTCGGTTGCCGCCCTTGTTCCCAGGGCAGAAATTGACGGCAATGTTGGTGACCAGCATGTCGGATTGCAGGCAAGGCTCATGTCCCATGCCTTACGAAAATTCAC
Source organism: Deltaproteobacteria bacterium (assembly GCA_019313095.1). Taxonomy (GTDB): domain Bacteria; phylum Desulfobacterota; class Desulfobulbia; order Desulfobulbales; family BM004; genus BM004. The sequence goes on from JAFDBU010000010.1 coordinate 1,878, forward strand.
CGGTATTTTGAAACGCAGCAATGCTGCCCTTATCTTTATTAATCAGATCCGCATGAAAATCGGGGTTATGTTCGGCAACCCAGAAACCACCCCGGGTGGCAATGCCCTGAAATTCTACAGCTCTTTACGGCTGGACATTCGAAAGATCGCCTCCTTAAAGGACGGTCAGGAAGTTATCGGCAACCGCACCAGGGTAAAAGTAGTTAAGAACAAGGTCGCGCCCCCCTTCAAGATGGCTGAATTTGATATCATTTACGGGGAAGGCATCTCCAAGGTCGGCGATCTGCTCGATCTTGCTGCGGCCCAGGATATTGTGGAAAAGAGCGGGGCCTGGTATTCCTATGAAGGCGAGCGCATCGGCCAGGGCCGGGAAAATGCCAAGACTTTCCTGAAAGAGCATCCGGATATGACAGATGAAATTGCCCGGAAGGTACGAATGGGTTTCGGTCTGCCGACTGCAGAAAAAATCAAAAAGGAAGAAGATTAGCAGTTTTTTCTATTCTGTATTTTTGCTGCAGATGAAGGGTGAAGAATTTGCAAATGGTACAGCGTTCTGGTGCATAAACAATCAATCAGAACACCCTATTCTTCGTAGCCGTTGGGATTCATACTTTGCCAGCGCCAGGTATCCTCGCACATGGCATGAATATCCCTGGTGGCCCTCCAGGACAGTTCTTTTTCAGCCTTTGAGGCATCGGCATAGCAGCTTGCAATGTCACCAGGCCTCCGAGCCACAATTCTGTAAGGGATTTTCTTTTCTGCTGCCTCAGCAAACGCATTAACCATCTCAAGGACAGAACAGCCTTTGCCTGTACCCAGGTTATAGGTGACCAACCCGGGATTCGTGTCCAGCTTTTCCAAAGCCTTCATATGACCGCTGGCCAGATCCATAACATGGATATAATCCCGAACCCCTGTACCGTCCGGGGTCGGATAATCATTGCCGAAAACCTGCAGTTCAGACAATTTTCCGACTGCCACCTGGGCAATATAGGGCACCAGGTTATTCGGTATACCCTTAGGATCTTCACCGATCCTGCCGGATGGATGAGCACCCACTGGATTAAAATAGCGAAGCAGCGCAATGTTCATTTCGGGATCAGCCTGGCAGAGATCCCTCAGGATCTGTTCAAGCATCACCTTGCCCCAGCCATAAGGATTGGAGGCCTGCAGGGGAAAATCCTCCGTAATTGGGAGGGAGGCCGGATCGCCATAAACTGTGGCCGAAGAACTGAAAACCAGGTTCCTGACACCATGGTGCATCATAACTTCAAAAAGGACCAACGAGCCAATAATATTATTTTTATAATACTGTAGGGGCATGATAACTGATTCACCAACTGCTTTCAGGCCGGCAAAATGGATGACTGCATCAATCCGAGACTCTTGAAAAACAGCTTCAAGCGGTTCCTGATCAAGGAGATCAACCTTATGAAAAAACAGCTTTCTGCCGGTTATTTCTTCAATGCGCCTGATTGATTCCTCCCGGCTGTTGATAAGGCTGTCCACCACGATTACTTCATGGCCGGCCAGTAATAAATCTACACAGGTGTGACTGCCTATATACCCTGCCCCCCCTGTTACAAGTACCCGCATAAATGTCTCTCTCAATTGAAGTCGGATTGATAAATTTTCTTCTTCATATTAGATATAAATATAATAAACACAATGAACTGTGATCATTTACGATAGCATTTTTGACAAAAGATAGCCAAGTTTCATCGAAATAGGTATAAATATTTAATTGGCAAAAATAAATTCTCGAGGAGAATATCATGCCCTACGTCAACATCCGGGTAGCCGGAAAACTGGACAGGCAGCAAAAAGAGGAGATATGCAGCGGTGTAACCGAATTAATCGCCAGGGTAGCCAATAAGCCCAAGGACTCCATCCTTATCTTCATTGATGAGGATCAGCATGAAAACATCGCACAGGGCGGAAAGCTGCTGATTAAGCCTTCTTAAGCTGTCTCCTGAATTTAGCTTACGACCAAATTCCATACAAATATGCCGGTCGACATTAAAAAGAAAATTGACAATCTGCGGGAGCAGATCAACTTTCATGCCCACCGCTATTACGAGCTGGATGATCCGCTGATTGCTGACAGCGAATACGATCAGCTCTTTCAGGAACTTTTGCAGCTGGAGGATTTACATCCTGAGCTGATCACACCGGATTCACCCACCCAAAGAGTAGGCGGCAGACCTCTGTCGGAATTCAAGACCGTGCGCCACACCCAACCCATGCTCAGCCTGGAAAATGCCTTCAATGAAAAAGAATTGCTTGAATTTGAAGATAGGCTCAAACGTTTTTTAAAGTCTGAGAACACCTTATCTTATATGGCAGAGCCAAAACTCGACGGTCTGGCCGTGGAGCTGGTCTACGAAAATGGAATGTTTGTTACAGGATCGACGCGAGGAGACGGCCGAGTCGGGGAAGAGATCACCCAAAACCTCAAAACCATCCGCTCTATTCCCTTACGGTTGACTGCATCAGAGGACCTGCAGCCCCCGGAAATGCTTGAAGTTCGCGGTGAAGCATATCTCACGCTGGCAGGGTTTAAGGCTTTAAATGAACAGCGTCTGGCGGCTGAAGAAACTATTTTTGCCAACCCCAGGAATGCCGCTGCAGGTTCGCTGCGGCAGTTGGACTCCAGGATCACGGCCCAAAGACCGCTTGAGTTTTTCGCCTATGGTGTAAGCGATACCGGACAGACCCCCTGCAGCAGCCAGAATGAACTCCTGGACTATCTCAGGAAGTCAGGTTTCAGAATTAATCCACTGACAAAATTCTGTCGCGACA
>JAFDBU010000011.1 GCA_019313095.1 Deltaproteobacteria bacterium
GCTTTCGCTGAGTTGGCCGAGGAAGCTCGGCATCACGGACCGGTAGCCCGCGACGACTTTCGCCTGCGGCGCCACGATCGATTCACGGAGGTAGCTCTCATCGGCGATGAAACCATACTCAACAGTGTAATTGAGAAACAGCCCTTTGTATCTTTAAAATTACAGGTCATACACGCTTCTCAATCAGTTTCCATGGATGAGTCGCCCTTTGAGGCAATACGAAAGAAGAAAGACTCATCGATAGCCATAGCCTTTGAACAGGTCAGGAACGGCAGGGCTGATGCTGTTGTAAGTGCTGGAAATTCAGGCGCTACCATGGCCTCGGCTATAAAGTCGCTGGGTCGCTTGGAAAATATAGTAAGACCTGGAATCGCCAGTATCTTCCCAACCCTGAAAAAGCCCCTGGTTATGATGGATGTTGGGGCGAATGTCGACTGTCGTCCGCAGCACCTGTATCAGTTCGGTGTCATGGGGGCAGCATTTTCAGACAACCTTTTTCGGATCAGGAAGCCAAGCATAGGCCTGCTCAGTATCGGAGAAGAAGGTGGTAAGGGCAATGTGCTGGTCAAGAGCGCCCATGAACTTTTCAGAAAAAGCTCACTTAATTTCATTGGCAATGTTGAAGGCAGGGACATCTTTCAGGGTGATGTTGATGTTATTGTCTGTGACGGATTTGTCGGCAATGTCTGTTTGAAGGTGAGCGAGGGGCTGGCCGAAGCAATTATATCCATGCTGCGCACTGAAATATCAAAGAGTTTTATGGCAAAAATGGGCTATTTGCTGGCTAGGAAGGCCTTTAACAATTTTGGCAAAAGAGTTGACTATGCTGAATATGGCGGTGCTCCCCTGCTTGGTGTAAACGGAACCGGAATTGTCTGTCATGGCCGCTCTAACGCCAAGGCTATTAAGAATGCCATAAAGGTTGCAGCAGAAATGATCCGCAGCAAAGTAAATGACCATATAGTTCAGCTTCTGTCCGAATCTAGAAGCGATAAATCCAACCAAGAGCTGAATTTTCCTGAAGTAAAAAAGCCGGGGGAAGTTACATGATCGGTCAGGCAACCATTATTGGCACCGGCTCTTATCTTCCCCGGCATTTAATGTCCAATAAGGAACTGGAAAAGATAGTTAAAACCAGTGATGAGTGGATTCAGACAAGGACCGGTATAAAATCCCGCAGGATAGCAGGCGCCGGAGAGGAGACTTCGATAATGGCCAGCCGGGCCGCTTTAAAGGCCATGGAGATGGCCGGTGTCAATGCCCCGGAACTGGATATGATCATTGTGGGTACCATAACGCCTGATATGGTAATGCCCTCCTGTGCCTGCCTGGTTCAGAAGGAGATCGGGGCTGAAAATGCTTTTGCTTTTGATGTGAGTGCTGCCTGTTCCGGTTTTGTTTATGCCCTGGAGATTGCAGACAGATATATTAAAAATGCTCCGGACATGAAAATTCTTGTTATCGGCGCTGAAACGCTTTCAGCAAGAGTAGACTGGCAGGATCGCAATACCTGCGTTCTTTTTGGGGATGGGGCTGGTGCCTGCGTTGTAACCGGAGGCGAAGCTGATCATGGATTGCTTGCCAGTCAATTATACAGTGATGGGCGTCTCTGGCAATTATTGCGCCTGGATGCGGTTCCACGTCGTTACTGCCCGGCAGTTGATTACGGCATGGTACCGGATAGCAACAGTTTTTGTGATGGTTCGGCAATCAACATGGTCGGCAAGGATGTTTTTAAATATGCTGTCCGCGAGATGGGGGATGCTGTTGAAAATCTGCTCAAGAGGGAAGGGATTTCAGTCAATGATATTGATCTGATGATTCCGCATCAGGCAAATATCAGAATTCTCAGGAGCCTGGCTGAAAGAGTCAACCTGTCATTTAAAAAGGTCTATACCACCATACAAAAGTATGGTAATTCATCTGCAGCCAGTCTTCCCATAGCCCTGGATGAAGCAAACCGCGAAGGAAAGCTGCAAAAAGACAATTTATTGTTGTTCAGCGTTTTTGGCGGCGGTTTCACTTGGGGAGTTGTGCTCTGGCGTTGGTAGATCCTGGTGTGCCATAAGAAATATTTTTTAGGTTGCCTGCAGGGCATAGAAAAGGGTATAGATTTTGGTTATTTCTGATTTCTAAATAGTGGGTATATTGCAAACTAAGGAGATAATTGTGGACTATTTCTTGACTGAAGAACAACAGATGATTGTCGATATTTCACGGCAAATAACTGATGAAAAAATTATTCCACAACGGGCGGAACTCGATGAAAAAGAAGAGTTTGCCACAGAAATACTGAAAGATATTGCCCAGGCTGATCTCTTTGGGCTTTATATCCCGGAAGAATACGGCGGGTTTGGCGGCAGCTGTTTTGAAGTAGTGCTGGCCCTGGAACAATTCGGGCGTGGATGTGTGGCAGTTGCGACAAGTTTTGCCGCCAGTGCTCTGGGGGCGTATCCGATATTGCTATCCGGCAGCGAAGAAATGAAGCAAAAATATATGCCGGATGTTGCCAGCGGTAAAAAAAGGGCCGCCTTTGCACTTACTGAGGCCAACGCCGGCAGTGATGCCTCCGGAATCCAGACCACAGCAGTACTTGATGGCGACGAATGGGTTCTGAACGGAACCAAACAGTGGATAACAAATGCCGGTGAAGCGCAGATTTATTCAGTCGTTGCCATCACCGATAAGAGCAAGGGAGCCAGAGGTGCCTCCATGTTCGTGGTTGAAGACACCGATCCTGGATTTTCCTTCGGCCCGAAAGAGAAGAAAATGGGTATCCGGGCATCCGCCACCTGTGAACTGATCTTTAAGGACTGCCGCATTCCCAAGGACCGATTAATCGGTCGCCAGGGTCTGGGATTTATCACGGTTATGAAAACACTTGATCTTTCCAGGCCGGGAATTGCTATACTCGGGGTAGGTTTGGGGCAGGCGGCTCTGGATGAGGCGGTGACCTATGCAAAACAGAGGGTTCAGTTCGGCAAGCCGATTATCTCGTTCCAGGCGATCCAGCATATGCTGGCTGACATGGCCATCGAGGTTGAGGCCTCCCGGGCTCTTGTTTATGCCGCTGCCAAACATATAGCAGCCCATCCCAAGGATATGTCTAAAGCCTCATCCATGTGTAAGGTGTTTGCAACCGATATGGCGATGAAAGTTACAACAGATGCTGTACAGGTTCTCGGCGGCTACGGGTATATGCGTGAATACCCCGTGGAAAAGATGATGCGTGACGCGAAGATCCTCCAGATCTATGAGGGAACGAATCAGATCCAGCGCAATGTCGTGGGCCAGGAATTGAACAAGGAATATACCAAATAGATTCAGATTGACGGGAAGCTCTCTTTGTCTTCCTGAAAAACAACGAATGTTGAATTTCAGATGAATATAATTGTTTGCGTTAAACAGGTCCCTGATGCAAAGGACGTCCGCCTGGACCCCAAGACCAACACCATGGCCAGGGAAGGGGTGGAATCCATCATGAATCCTTTTGATCGTCATGCTGTCGAGGAAGCGGTACGACTTAAAGAACAGCATGGCGGCACTGTAACGGTCATAAGTATGGGGCCGCCGCAGGCCGAAGCGGTGCTGCGGGATGCGGTTGCATGCGGCGCGGATGAAGCAGTTCTTGTCTCTGACCGTGCTTTTGCCGGGGCAGATACCTGGGCTACCACCTACACTCTGGGAAAGGCTATTAATAAGACAGGATCGTATGATCTTATTCTCTGCGGCAAACAGGCTATTGACGGAGATACAGCCCAGGTGGGTCCCGGACTGGCAAAACGGTTGAATATCCCGTATGTCAGTTATGTCCGGAAAATAACCGGTTTCGAGAACAATGTCCTGACGCTGCACCGCCTGATGGATGACGGCTATGATGAAATCGAGCTGCCACTGCCCGGCCTGCTCACTGTGGTCAAAGAGATAAACGTGCCGCGGGTCCCGTCGCTGAAGGGTAAGATGAAGGCCAAAAGTCTGAGCATAAAAACCTTGAATGCCGCCGATATTGACGCTAACCCTGACAGTATTGGGCTTCCTGGTTCAACAACCCAGGTTGTCAAGGTTTTTGCGCCTGAATTTAAAGGTGAACGGGCCATGCTTGAAGGAACTGTTGATGAGCAGGTCGAACAACTGGTGAATAAACTTCAACCCTATCTGTAATTATGCTGCGAATTGATATAGAAACCTGCATCGGCTGCGGCGTCTGTGAAGAAGTCTGTACTTTTGGAGCCATTGAGGTAGTTGACAGTGTTGCAGTGGTCAACGAAAAGTGCACGCTCTGCGGTTCCTGTGTCGACAGTTGTGAGGCCGGGGCCCTGAGCATTGAGGCCAAGGAAAAGGAACTGCAGACAGATATTGCCGAGTGGTCAGGCATTATGGTTTATGCCGAATTCAGGCATGGAAAAGTGGCACCAGTGTCCTACGAGTTGCTTGGTATAGGACGCCGGCTTGCCGATCAGCAGAAAGTACCTTTGACTGCCGTTCTGCTTGGCTCAAGCATGGATGGAGCTGCCCGGGAGCTGGTATCATATGGTGCTGATACCGTCTTTCAGGTCGATGATTCTGCCCTGGAGTTTTTTACGGATGAAATTTACGGCAATATCCTGGAGGATATCGTGCGGGTACAGAAGCCTGAAGTGGTTCTGGCAGGTGCTACAGCAATCGGCCGCTCTTTCATCCCGCTGGTGGCCACTGCACTTGCCACAGGTCTGACTGCGGATTGCACCCAGCTTGCAATACGGGAAGAAGACGGGGTACTGCTCCAGACCAGGCCGGCATTTGGCGGCAACATCATGGCAACGATAGAGTGCCCGTTTACCAGGCCGCAAATGGCAACAGTAAGGCCGCGGGTTATGAAGGCCTTAATGCCAGATTCCGACAGAAAAGGGGAAATTATTGATTTTAAGCCGGATCCAGCCCGGCTGCAGTCCAGGGTCAAAGTGCTGCAAAGTGTTCTTGAGGAGCAGGATCAGGTTAATATCACTGAGGGTGATATCATTGTTGCAGGCGGCCGGGGGCTGGATAATGAAAAAGGATTTGAACTTATTAAGCAGCTCGCCGGTACTGTCGGCGGTGCTGTAGGGGCTTCGCGGGCAGCAGTAGACTCGGAGTGGATAGCCTATCCGCACCAGGTAGGGCAGACCGGCAAGACAGTCAACCCGAAACTTTATATAGCCTGTGGCATTTCAGGCGCGATCCAGCATGTTGTAGGAATGCAGTCGTCTGAGACGATTGTTGCGATCAATAAGGATCCGGATGCCCCAATTTTTGATGTTGCAACATATGGTATTGTGGGGGATCTGTATGAGGTCGTACCGAAGCTGATAGACAAGATCAAGGAGAAACGGGGATAATGAGTCTGGCCGGGAAAGTAGCTGTTGTTACAGGCGGCAGTAGAGGGATTGGCCGTGCCATCTGCCTGCGTTTTGCCGCCATGAGAGCCAAGGTGGTAATCAACTATGTCAGCCGGGCTGAAGCTGCTGAAGAGACCAAGGCCCAGGTTGAAGCCCTTGGTGGCGAATGTGTAATCGTCAAATTCGATGTAGCCTCCACCTCCGAGGTTCAGGAGGCCTTCAAGCACATAATTGCCGAATGCGGCAGAATAGACGTCCTGGTCTGTAATGCAGGAATTACAAGGGACGGTCTTTTGGCTACCATGAAGGAAGAAGACTGGGACCAGGTAATGGCTGTTAACCTGAAAGGCGCTTTTAACTGCATCAAGGCCGGCTGCAGACCCATGATGAAACAGCGCTGGGGCCGCATAATCATAATCTCTTCCGTGGTCGGTTTTGCCGGCAATGCCGGGCAGGCAAATTATGCTGCTGCCAAGGCCGGACTTATAGGGCTTACACGCTCCAGTGCTCGAGAGCTGGCATCACGGTTCATAACAGTAAATTGTGTTGCACCCGGATATATAGAGACTGATATGACCGGTGAACTGCCGGAAAAGGTAAGAGAGAAAATTCTTGCCGAAATCCCCCTAGGTATTCTGGGTGAGCCGGCAGACATAGCTGCAGCCGCGGCCTACCTGGCCTCCGATGATGCGAAATACGTGACGGGACAGGCTATTCATGTGAACGGCGGTATGTTTATGGGGTGATCTGCGTTAAAGACCGTTTGATGGAAATATGCTGAGTTTCATTTATTTATTGGGATAAATATGCTTTATATATAATAAATTAAAGAAACAACAAATACATTAAGGAGATTGAACATGTCGGCAGAGGAAAAAGTAATTGATATCATTGTTGAGCAGTTGAGCGTTGATAAGGATAAGGTGGTGCCGGGAGCTTCTTTTGTTGATGATCTTGGTGCGGATTCTCTGGACCTTGTTGAGCTTATTATGGCTATGGAAGAGGCTTTTGGAATTGAGATTCCTGACGAGGTGGCTGAGAAGATAACCACGGTCCAGGATGCCATAGAACACGTGAAAAAAGTTTCATAAGCCCCTTCTTTCTCATATCACCGGATGGTGCCGGAGACAGGGACCTTCAAATTTCCGGTATCCAGGCACTTACAGGCAGCCGGTCTTATTGATATGCAGAATAACTGAGATATTCGACGGGTGAAAATAATGAAACGTAGGGTAGTAGTGACAGGCACCGGTCTGGTTACCCCACTGGGAACCGGAACTGAGAAAACCTGGCGCAACCTGTGTGCGGGGGTCAGCGGCATCGGGCCGATAACAAGGTTTGACACCAGCGATTTTGCAGTTAAAATAGCGGCTGAAGTCAAAGACTTCAATGCCGAGGATTTTATCGATTCCAAGCTGGCCCGACATCTTGATCTTTTTGTTCAGTATGCAGTGGCAGCAGCAGACATGGCTTTGAAGGCTGCCAATCTGTCCGTTGACGACTCGAATGCGGAGCGGGTCGGTGTATTTACAGGTAATGGTATCGGTGGTCTGACAACCATTGAGAAATATCATCAGATCTGCCTCGAACGAGGCCCCCGCAAGATCACGCCGTTTTTTATTCCCATGGTCATTTCAAACCTAAGCGCCGGGCAGATTTCCATAGTTTTCGGGGCCAAAGGGCCGAATCTGTCTGTGACCACGGCATGCGCAGCAGGTACCCATGCGGTCGGCGAGGCTTTTCGTTCAATAAGCCGTGATGAGTGTGATGTTGCCATTACAGGAGGCAGCGAATCAACCATCTGTCCTTTGGCAGTAGGCGGTTTTAATGCCATGAAAGCCTTGTCCAGACAGAATGAAAATCCGGAAAAGGCATGCAGGCCTTTTGACAAAGACAGGGACGGCTTTATCATCTCCGAAGGTGGAGGCATGTTAGTGCTGGAAGAGCTTGAGTACGCCCGCCAACGTGGCGCTGATATACTGGCTGAGGTGGTCGGGTTCGGTCTGTCAGGGGATGGTTTTCACATGGCCGCTCCTCCAGAGGACGGTGACGGAGCTGTTCGCTGCATGCGGATGGCCTTGAGTGATGCCGGGCTGGCACCCGAGGATATTGACTATATAAATGCCCATGGCACGTCAACTCCCTTAAACGATGTGGTGGAAACCCGGGCGATAAAAACCGTTTTTGGCGAACATGCTTATAAACTTGCCGTCAGTTCCACAAAATCCATGATCGGACACATGCTCGGAGGTGCTGGAGGAATTGAGTCTGTCTTTCTGGCTCTTGCTGTCAAGAATCAGCTTATACCCCCAACTGTAAACCTGGAGAATCCTGATCCTGAGTGTGACCTGGATTATGTGCCTAACAAGGCAAGAGAGACTGTTATCAGAGCCGCAATTTCAAATTCGTTCGGGTTTGGCGGCACGAATGGCGTTATTGTTATGAAAAAATTTGATCTGTAAAGCAGATTTTACTGTTGAGGTGATGCAGTGCGGGTAGCCATAGGGTGTGATCATGGCGGAATTGATCTGAAAAATACGATTATAACAGTTCTTAAGGGTCTTGGGTATACAGTTGATGACCAAGGCTGCAATTCAACTGAATCAGTAGATTATCCC
>JAFDBU010000012.1 GCA_019313095.1 Deltaproteobacteria bacterium
AACTACGGTCTGGGGTTGACCGGTATGAGCCGGGATGTATCCTGGGGCGTTTACATTGCCCAGTTTACATTTCTGGTCGGTGTTGCGGCCTCGGGTGTTATGGTTGTGCTGCCGTACTATCTGCATAACTATAAGACCTTCGGCAAGATCACTATTCTGGGTGAGTTTCTGGCCGTAGCTTCAGTGTCGATGTGTTTGATGTTTATCCTGGCCGACCTGGGACAGCCTATACGGGCCTTGAATGTGATTCTGCATCCGACACCCAATTCCATTCTGTTCTGGGATATGATCGTCTTAAACGTCTATCTCTTCCTGAATATATTTGTAGGCTGGGTTGTTCTGAATGCAGAGAAAAAGGAAGTGGCGCCACCCAAGTGGATCAAGCCCTTCATCTACATATCCATACCCTGGGCAGTCAGTATTCACACAGTAACAGCCTTTTTGTACGCTGGTCTTCCGGGCCGTCATTTCTGGCTCACCGCCATTCTGGCCCCCCGCTTTCTGGCCTCGGCTTTTGCAGGCGGTCCGGCCCTGCTGATCCTGCTGTGCCTGATCATCAAAAGGGTAACAAAGTTTGATGCAGGCCAGGAGGCGATCCAGAAGCTGGTAACCATCGTGACATACGCGGCCCTGATTAACGTTTTCTTTGTCCTGCTTGAGTTCTTCACCGCTTACTACAGCAATATTCCCGGCCATATGCATACGCTTGATTATCTTTTCTTTGGTCTGCACGGGCACGGTCAGCTGGTGCCCTGGATGAGGGTCTCGACCATCTTCGGTATCATTGCCATAATCATGCTGCTGGTTCCTGCCACCCGAAAAAGGGAGGATACATTGGCCATTTCCTGCGTCCTGCTCTTTATCTCTCTCTGGATCGACAAGGGCATCGGCTTGGTTATCGGCGGTTTTGTCCCGAGCCCCCTTGAAGAGATTACAGCCTATCATCCGTCATTCCAGGAAATTATGATTACTCTTGGGGTCTGGGCTACAGGCTTCTTTATCCTGACGGTCCTGTATAAAATTGCCCTGGCTGTGAAAGAGGAAAAAATGGTTTCTTGATCCACGCCTTGATTATCTATTGAACCTCGATTATGCCTAAGCCCCTGAAAAAATATTTCAGGGGCTTTTTTTATTCAAATATGCTGTAATCTTAAAAAAATGTTACGGCGGAGGCAGGGCCTATAATTATCAGTATATAGGAATAATACCTTTCCGTGTAGTGTTTTTGCCCTTTCAGGGTATAAACAACTGTGATGGTATAAATCGATGCCTACAAATATGGCGGACTTAGACGCTCAATGGCAGAAAAGCAAGAAATGCTTACAGACAGCTCAAAGAAGCATATAAAGGTTCTATTCCTGTATTTTTCCTTCAGCGGGCAGACCGGAGTTATAGTTAACAGGCTATCAGCAGGACTCAAAGATCAGGGTATCAAAGTTGTCTTTGAGAAATTGAAACCGTTGAAGCATCTTCGTTTTCCGGTCAGCTCAATTCTCCGTACTTTTGCCATGATGTTGACAACTTTTTGCCGAAAACGTGTACCAATCCAGGAACTTTCCTCAAAATGCAACCGCGAGTATGACCTTATAATTCTAGCAGGCCCAACATGGTCCTACAATCCCAGTGGCCCAGTGTTGTTTTTTCTGGATAAGTACGGGGAAGAAGTTTTAGGCGGCCGGGAGGTGCTGCCCCTTATTTCCTGCCGCGGCTATTGGAAACAGCATTGGCGGGGTCTCCGTCGGAAACTGAAAAAATGCGGTGCGCATTTTTCTAATCTGATTGCCTTTACCCATCCCAACCCCGAGCCGTGGTGCACTATTGGAGTTTTTTTGAAAATAGCCGGCAAAAACCCTGAACGTTCAAGTTTTATTGGCAAACATTATACCCGCTTTGGTCATTCAAATCACCAGATGGAAGAGGCCTATCGTTTCGGGAAAATGATTGGTGAATCTCTGCGGGACGGCACTCCCCTTGCAGAGATCAATTTTCACACTGATCTTGCCCTGCCTTAATATTTATTATCCTGCCAACTGTTTCAACAATATTAAAATTCTATGCCCTTCATGGCTTTGACTCCTTTCTGGTAGGGATGCTTGATTTCCCGCATCTCAGTGACAAGGTCGGCAAGAGCGATCAGTTTGTCACTGGCATCCCGGCCGGTGATAATGATATGCAAATGTTCAGGTTTCCGCTCCAGATACCGTATAATTTCATCCTGCTCGAGAAGGTTGTAATTTAAGGGATAGGTGAATTCATCAAGAATCACCATGCAGTATCTGCCGCTTTCGATTTTTTCCCTGGCTAGGGCCCAGCCTTTTTCAGCCGCCAGGCGCAACTCTTCCTGGTCCTTGGCATCCCAGGTAAAACCGGTTCCCATGGGATATATTTCAAGCTGTTCGGCAAATATCTTTTTGGCCGCCTTGATTTCTCCGGTATTTTCAAGGTTTTTAATAAACTGGATAACCGCGACCTTGAAGCCGTGGCCTGCAGCCCGAAGCACCTGGCCCAGTGCTGCGGTTGTCTTGCCTTTGCCGTTGCCCGTGTAGAGTAGTATGAGTCCTTTTTGCGCCATTACCTTTTCCCGCTATTGTGAAGCCCCCAGAAAATAAAGCACCAGATAATAATCTATCAATTCCCGGTAAAACATATAAAGCAGAGCCGCAATGGAAAGAAAGGGGCCGTAGGGGATCATGGTCTTGCCGCCTTTTTTCTGTTTCAGCATGGCACCTATCCCGACGACCGCCCCCAGAACAGAGCTGCCGAAAACAACAAACGGCAGACTCTGCCAGCCTAAAAATG
>JAFDBU010000013.1 GCA_019313095.1 Deltaproteobacteria bacterium
ATCCGCTATCGCAACAAGGAACTCTGCGCCATGGAAATGGTCCATTTTGACACCAGTGGTTCGGTCTATGATTATTATACGACAGAAAAAGTTGCGATCGACAAGGCATACTTCTGGTTGGATGAGAAAGACCCGGCTGCTTCTGTTACGGCATTCAGATCAAAAGAGGCGGCTGAAAAATTCAGCGTTGAAAAAGGAACCGGTGTAATTCTTGATTATACCAGCCTGACCGAAAGAATGCTCAAGTAGCATTTTCCCCTCTAGCCGGCACCTGTATCCCCAAGGGTTCCAGCACGGTTGTTTCAGCCCAGCGCCTCAGTTTTTCAGAAGGCTCACCATTATCGAGCCTTTGACTCAGGTCGACAAGCCTGTCTGCAATTGCCTCGTTTTTTTCGCGGCATGCCCGCTGTGCCTTGTCCAGTAATGACCAGTTTCCGGTATTCCAGAATTGTCTGGCGGCATCAGTCAGTTCCGGGCAGAGAAGTTTGCGCATACCGTCCAGAAAGGAAATATAAAATCCCAGAGAACTTTTTTTCTCTCTGGCTCTGATATGGCTGAAAAGACCCCTGGGGTGGGTATCGGCCAGAATATCCTTGACCGCCCTGGCCAGCAGTTCAAGGGCTGACGCAGGAAAGGCAGCAATTATATTTCTCAGTACATGACTATCAAGCATATTATCCTGGCGCTCACCTACCTCATGATAGATAAAAATATCGAGTTCTCCTTCAATAATTTCATCAAAGTGAACTATCAGCTTTTCCCTGTCAAGAGAGCCGCCGTCTCTGATGAAACCGTATGAGGCAAGGGCCTGCTGCATGGCAATCCGGCAGGAAGGATTTATCTCCTGGATCTGATCCCAGAAAAAAAACCGCAAGGGCTCTTTTCTGATATAGATTATACCGTCCTGGAGCATGGCAAAAGGGCTGGAAAGTTCACGGGCTTTCTCTTTGCCGAGGATCAGTGTGGGGCAGCCCTCGACCAGACGCTCCTCAAGAATTTCAGCCATGAAAAAAACTGCTTTCATGGACCTGCCGTAACCGGCTCCATAAACAAGGTTTTCATCAGACAAAAAACTGTTTATCGGGGAAAGCAGAAAAGGATCAATATTTTCACCATTAATGGGAATGGGTAGAAATGGTTCCGAATATATGGACTCCCAGTATTCTTCTTTGGCCGCGATCCAGTCCAGCAGTCCCGGAGAATCAGGTTCCACCCAGGGTTCAATACCGTGTTCCCACTTGTAGAGATTGCGCAATTTCAGCACCAGGGTACAGATGGAATAAATTCCATTGTCCCTGGCGTCAGAAATATCACAGTTACGCGTGATAGTTTTTACAAAAGAACCGACTGGCATGGCATGCGGATTTTATTCGCTTTAATGAAATCCCGCCCGGATAAAACCTCTGTTGAGCTGAATATCAGGATCTCGAATGGGAGGGTAGACCTGTACTTTACTACCCTCCAAAAATTTTATCGTAGTTAACGGTTCAATTGAATACCAGGCACCAACTCTTTTGCCGTTTGGATCAAGAATATAAGCGGCAAAATATGAATTAGATCCCCAGTAATCCTGCTCAGGTGATATGGTGTCAATCCATTTCCGCATCTGGGTGGTGCCGACATTTGGAACATACACCCAGAGATTTCTTGTATTTTCCAGTTCGTAATCTTTGTGGAGTGCCAGGATGGCCTCAGGCTTAGCATACCCACCCGTTATGTAATAAAGATGATCAGGCAACACCTCATACCTGAGATACATGTTGTCCAAATCCCTATCCCGTTGGAGTTTTCCGTAATTGGCGCCAGTACATGCAACCATCTGCAAAAGTACAAAAACAGCCGCTAAAGTAGTCAAGATTTTCTGCGAATTCATGTCTTTTCCCTCATCATTATTTACGCTATACGATACCTGCAAATTTCTTCACCATACTTAATAAAATATATCTTAATCACAGTTATTATTCTTTGCCATTTATTCAGCCAAAAACCTCTTTTTCCTTTGTGAAGTCGCTCCCTGCTTGACAGGGAAGATCATCTAATGTAAACATTTGTAATATCAGAATTTTTCTGAACGGAATCAACAGTAACCGGCAAGCCAACACAGCAATCTGTCCAATTCATGCTCAAACGATACCTGGCTAAACTTCTTGACCACCTGGCCCCACGGGAAGGCCTGGTACTGCTGGTAATGGCAATACTGGTCGGGGTTTCAACAGGATTTGCTGCAGTTTTCTTTATCCGTCTAATTGCCTTTATCCAGACCTTTTTTTATGGCGGTGCAGAGCAAATCCTGCCCGTGTTTGGCCGTGTCTGGCTGATCCTGGTTCCCGTGACCGGTGGTTTACTTGTCGGACCGATCATCGCAAAATTTGCCGTGGAAGCAAAAGGCCATGGTGTGCCTGAAGTCATGCAGGCCCTCATCCTCCGTGGCGGACGAATACGACCCCGAGTGGCCCTGGCTAAAATTATCGCTTCCGCTCTTTGTATAGGGACCGGTGGTTCAGCAGGCCGGGAGGGTCCTATCGTCCAGGTCGGCTCAGCCTTGGGTTCGTCTGTAGGACAATGGCTGCACCTGTCAGACGAAAGAATAAAAAATCTGGTTGCCTGTGGGGCGGCGGCAGGCATTGCAGCAACATTCAACGCACCAATTGCAGGAGTTGTTTTTGCCATAGAGGTCCTGCTCAGCGAACTGCAGATTCCCGTATTCGGCAATATTGTTGTTTCTGCCGTGGCAGCAAGTATTGTCAGCCGCA
>JAFDBU010000014.1 GCA_019313095.1 Deltaproteobacteria bacterium
GAGTTGGATGTACCTGACAGTAATGGGTCTGGTAAAAATAATCCAGAAGGTAGTGCCTGCTTCAGAATTGGGGGGACC
The DNA here is from genome assembly GCA_019313095.1 of Deltaproteobacteria bacterium. GTDB lineage: Bacteria > Desulfobacterota > Desulfobulbia > Desulfobulbales > BM004 > BM004. Next base: position 79 of record JAFDBU010000014.1, read on the forward strand.
TATACTTATTGCGAAAATTGCAGGTGAACGTATGGAAGCCGGCTGAGATAATTTTCTTTATTTCATGGGGGTGTTGAGTGTCAACCTGGGAATTCTGAACCTCCTCCCCATTCCTATTCTTGATGGTTGGCACCTCGTTTTTTTCTCTGTTGAGGCTGTTTTGCGCAAACCTCTTAATTTGAGAACCATGGAAATCCTTCAGCAGATAGGTCTTGTACTGCTGGGTACCTTGATGATTTTTGTATTTTATAATGACCTGGTCAGGGTATTCAGCGGCTGAAGCGAATTCAGGTTTTTGTTTGATAGAATTAAAGTTCCCCACATCACATGTATACAAATTTTTCAAGGCGGATTTTAAATAGTAATCAGGCATGGCTCATACTGGAAAGGATATTAGAGAATTGCAGCATCCTGTGGTGCTGGCACTGGAAACTGCAACCCTGTGCGGCAGCGTCGCACTTGTTACCCAAGGTAGATGTTTAGCGGAATATTCTTTGCAGACCGGTGTAACCCATTCCCGCAGACTTTTGGCCGGGATTGACAGGCTTCTGCAGGAGACCGGCTTTGACTGGCCGGAAATTGATGCGCTGGCAGTCAGTCTGGGCCCTGGGAGCTTTACCGGACTACGGATAGGACTTGCGACAGCAAAGGGCCTGGCACCGGCCGGGGAAGTAAAACTCATAGGAGTTGGAACTCTTGACGGTTTGGCAGCACAGCTCTTTGCAGCCGGAGATATTTTGATCTGTCCAGTGCTCGATGCCCGGAAAAAAGAGATTTACTGCGGCTTTTATAAATGCGATGATCAGGGCATGCCCAGGCTCCAGGCAGAGTCCCTGGTCATAAGCCCGGAGATGTTGTGTAAAAGAATCGATGAACCTGTGGTAATGCTGGGAGACGGGATATCTGTCTATGGGGACTTCTTCAGGGAAAAGCTTGATGATTTACTCAAAGTCGCACCCACACAGGTATATTTCCCAAGGGCGGCTACCGTTGGTTTACTCGCCCTGGAAAAGTGGCGGCAGGATGAGTTCCTTGATCCAGCTGGAGCAGAACCGATATATATAAGGCTTTCAGAGGCTGAACTGAATCTTGGTAAATGAAGGGGGATTTAGAATTTAAGATGACGGCTGAGTACAATATAATAAAGTGCCAGAAAATTTGATGTAGTTGAAAATGCTTATCATATAAATTCTTGTTGTAAAATTTTTTTCTTGAAACCTTGTCTAACTATGATCAAGCGGCGTAAAACCAGGCAGATAAAGATTGGAGATGTTCCGATAGGTGGAGATGCACCGATCACGGTGCAGTCCATGACCAATACAGATACCCGAGAGGTGGAAGAGACTGTTGCTCAGATTAAATGCCTTGAAGCAGCTGGTTGTGAACTGATCCGGGTTGCAGTAGTCGATATGGAGGCAGTTGCTGCCATCCGGCTGATCAGGGACCAGATCAGTATCCCACTTATTGCTGATATCCATTTTGACCATCGGCTGGCTGTCGCGAGCATGGAGCATGGTGCTCAGGCAATAAGGATTAATCCCGGCAACATAGGAGGGCCGAAGAAACTTGCCAGGGTGGTCGATGCTGCCAAAGTTCATGCAGTTCCCATACGGGTTGGGGTTAACAGCGGTTCCCTGGAAAAGGACATCCTGAAAAAATATGGGCATCCAACTCCTGCGGCATTGGCAGAAAGTGGACTGCGTAATATGCAGTTGCTTGAAAAGCAGGGGTTTCAGGAGATAAAAATTTCCATAAAGTCTTCTGACCCGCTGGTCACGGTAGAGGCCTACAGACTGTTGGCGGGCAAGTGCGAGTATCCTTTTCATCTTGGGGTAACTGAAGCCGGTGGACTGATTGCCGGCACGGTGAAATCAAGTGTTGCGCTAGGTATCCTGTTGTATGAAGGGATCGGTGACACCTTCCGCATATCCCTGACCCGTGATCCGGTTGAAGAGGTTAGAGTGGGCTACGAAATTCTTCGGGCTCTGGACATTAGACACCGCGGTCCGGAATTGATTTCCTGCCCTACTTGCGGCCGCTGCCAGGTCAATCTTTTCAACCTGGCAGATGAAGTGGAGCACCACATCCAGACCATTGAAACCCCGCTGAAGATAGCTGTTATGGGATGCGTGGTGAACGGGCCGGGGGAGGCTAAAGAGGCCGATATCGGTGTAGCTGGTGGCAAGGGTGTTGGTATCATATTTAAAAAAGGCAAACTTTATAAAAAAGTAGATGAAAATAAGCTGCTTAAAGTTTTTCTAAAAGAGCTTGATACAATGGTGGAGAAGAAGAAATAGATTACTGGCAGGCACACAGGTGCAGAGGCTCAAAGGCACAGAGGCACAAAGATACAAATTATTTCGTTTATAAAATCCCGTTGTTTTACTGTTCCTTGAATTTATCAATTTGTCATAGTTGAAAGCACCAAAATATTAAAAACTATGTGCCTCTGATCCTTTGTGCCTGTTGCATAGTGAGTGACAGGTTATAATCGGATCCTTTAACCCGAATATTTACTCTAGATAAGGACATTTACCATGCGTTACTCAGAACTGCTTTTACCTACCTTGAAAGAAACCCCAACCGAAGCGGAGGTGGCAAGTCACAGGCTTCTGCTGCGGGCAGGCTTTTTCCGTAAGCTTACATCAGGGGTCTATACCTATTTGCCGCTGGGGCTGGCCGCAATACGTAAAGTTGAGCAGATTGTCCGCGAGGAGATGAATAGGGCCGGGGCTCAGGAGCTGCTCATGCCCATGGTGCAGCCCGCCGATCTCTGGAAGGAATCAGGCCGCTGGGAAAAATATGGGCCGGAACTGCTGCGTTTTACAGATCGCCATGACCGGGAAAGTTGTCTTGGTCCAACCCATGAGGAGGTGATTACGGATCTGATTCGCCGGGAGATACATTCATACCGCAATCTGCCGGTCAATCTCTATCAGATCCAGACAAAATTTCGTGATGAGATCAGGCCGAGGTTTGGCCTTATGCGCGGCCGCGAATTCATCATGAAAGACGGGTACAGCTTTGATGCGACGGAAAAAGGGGCTGAGCTTACCTATCAGAAAATGTATGATGCCTATCACCGGATCTTCAAACGGTGCGGCCTGTCTTTCCGTTCTGTAGAGGCTGATACCGGCACCATTGGGGGCAGTTTCTCGCATGAGTTTATGGTGCTTGCCGATACCGGTGAAGACACGCTGGCAATTTGTAAGAACTGTTCCTATGCCGCCAATATGGAGAAGGCAGCAGTAAAGTCATCGGAAAAAAGCGATGACGATATCGGTCTTCTGCCCCTGGAAAAAGTCGAAACTCCAGGCAAGAAAAAAGTTGACGCTGTCTGTGATTTCCTTGGGATTTCTCCAAAGGAACTTGTCAAAACAATGGTTTACCTTGCAGACGGAAAGCCCATAGCTGTCCTGGTCCGGGGTGACCATGAAGTGCAGCCTGTAAAGCTCAAGAATATGTTAGGTGCGGTGGAGGTTGAACTGGCTGACGAAAGGCAGATCTTTGACATAACCGGTGTGCCCAGCGGTTATCTGGGGCCCATTGGTCTTAATATACCTGTGGCAGCAGATCAGGAGGTGGCGGCTATGACAAATTTTACTGCTGGCGCCAATGAAAAGAATTTTCATATGCAGAATATAAACATGAGCAGAGACTTTAAGGTTTCGCAGGTAGAGGATCTCAGGCAGGTCACCGAGGAGGATAAATGCCCTTCCTGCGATGGTGATCTTGAACTGACCAAAGGCATTGAGGTCGGGCACATCTTTAAACTGGGAGACAGTTACAGCATGGCGCTTAATGCTACCTTTCAGGACAGCAGCAGTGAAGAACAGAATTTTATCATGGGCTGCTATGGTATAGGTGTGAGCAGAACTGTCGCTGCAGCGATAGAACAAAACCATGACAACAATGGTATTATTTTCCCACTGCCTCTGGCACCGTTCCAGGTCATTGTTCTGAACCTTGATCCTAGACAAGAAGAAATTAGCTCTGCAGCAGAATCATTATACAGGCAATTACTGCAGGAGGGGATAGAGGTCTTATACGATGATCGTGAGGAACGTCCCGGTATTAAGTTTAAGGATGCGGACCTCATCGGCATACCTTACCGGGTTACTATCGGCAAACGTTTTGTCGAGGAAGGTGAGGTTGAAATCCGGAACAGAAA
>JAFDBU010000015.1 GCA_019313095.1 Deltaproteobacteria bacterium
AAATATACTCCCTGATAAATTCAAAAAGGTGCATGGGGACCTGTTGGTCAACCAGGTAGTTCGTGGTGGCCATAGAAGCAGCCAGCACAACGAGGATGCCCCCGAAAAGCACCATGCTCCTGACCATAATCCCGGGAAGTTTTTTTATGGAAATATCACGGTAGATGAAAACCTCTACAACCAGGACATAAAGTGCCGTCACAGCCGCAGCTTCACCTGCAACAAAGATTCCGCCATAGATGCCGCCTAGGATAATAACCGGCAAAGGCAACTCCCAGGCAGCTTCTTTCAAGCCGGAAAGAATGTCTGAAAATGTCATTTTTTTTGAATCCCCACGATCCCGGACTGGTCCTTTCTTCATACTGTATACAACAAGCAGAATGAGCATGAGGATACCAGGTAGAATCCCGGCTAAGAAAAGATGGTCCACCCTGGTTTCAGAAATAACCCCGTAGAGGATAAGCGGCAGGCTTGGAGGAAAAAGAAGCCCGAGACTGCCGGAAGATGTAATGAGGCCGAGGGAAAAGCGTTCTGAATAGCGGTCCTTTAAAAGAGCCGGATAAAGCAGCCCGCCAAGGGCAAAGATGGTAACGCCGGAGGCACCCGTAAAAGCTGTAAATACCGCACATACTATCAGAGAAACCACAGCCAGGCCCCCTGGCATCCACCCGAGCAGAACCTGGGAAAGTCGCAGCAGTCTTTGAGGTGTGCCGCTTTCAGCCAGCAGGGTTCCGGCAAAAATAAAAAGCGGCAAGGAGAGCAGCAGTGGCGTGTCAGACAGACGGGACATCTCGATGATAACCACCGAAAGGTCAATGTCAATACCATAGAAAGAGATGAGGGCAAGGGCCGAAATGACAACAAAGAGCGGGGTGCCGAGTATGGCCAGAATAAGGATGAGAATTTTTACGAAACTCATACAGACAGCTCAGGTCCGGTGCCCCGGTGTTTTGTACATAATAGCCCGGTTCAGCTCCTGCAGGGCAAGGAGGAAGAAGCGGCCTGCAATAATGCAGAAGGCAACAGGATAGACGATGTTGAGCTGCCAGGAGGGAATATCAAGAAGACCTCTGCCGCCGTACAAAGCCTCGTCACGGACAAATTTTACCGCTGCGTAGGTGAGGATAAAGCATACAGCAGCTGAAAAAAAGTTGAGAAGAAACCGAAGCCATGGCAGATACTTATCCGGCACTATATGGGAGATAAAATCAATGCTTATGTGTTTGGAGTGTTTTGTGGCCACGGCAGCACCGAAGAGGCCGGCCCAAATAACCATGTAGCGCAGCAGCGGATCAATCCAGAGAATACCACTGGCGTAAAAGGTTCTCAGAAAAATCTGGATACAGGCAAGGACAATCATGGCAAAAAGCAAAAGGCAGAGGAAGGCTTCCTCTGTCCAGGTCAATATGGAGGTAATACTGATGAAAATTTTTTTCAGGCTGCCCATGTAAGTTATTGCTGGGATTCGGAAAGCTCTTTGTGATAATTATCCAGGAAAGTTGCGGCCTCTGTGTAAATGCTTTGGGAAAAAGCTTCATTCATCAGTTTTTCGACCGTCTTTTCACGGTAGTTGTTCTGCAGTTCCGCTTGGGTCATGGGGGTAGGTTTTACAATGGTGATGCCGTTCTTGATCAATACCTGCCTTGCCTCCTCATTGCTTTTCCTTGTATCGCTAAGCAGTTTATCAAAATGGGTCTTGGCGGCTGTCTTCATCAATTCCATATAATGCTGCGGCAGCCTGGAAAAAGTTTTTTTATCCAGAACAAAGGCACCGTAAGCATAGGCAAAAGGAATATCCGTTATGTAAGAGATACGGGTGAACCATTGCAGAACAATGGCGCCGTAATATGAATTGAAAGCAGTATTGATAAGGCCTGTCTGTAATGAGGTGAGAACATCAGGGATTGAAAGCGGGATGGGAGTTACCCCTACTGTTTCAAGAAGTACCTGGCTGATGGGGTCGCCTTCGGGAGCCCAGGCTTTGCTCTGCTTTAATTCGGCCAGGGTGGTGATCGGTGTGGTTGACATTGTATAGACAAAACCAACCTCGCTTACAGCCAAAAGTACCAGGCCCTTTTGTTCAAACTCCTCTTCAAATCGCGGCATGAGCTTCTCTTTAACATTATCTACCTCATCATAGGAGTTAAACATAAATGGAATACCAAGAACCCGGAAATCAGGCACCACTTCACCTATGCCGGTCATGGTAAAACCACCACCATTGATCTGTCCAACGCGCAATTTTCGGTACATAGCCCGATCATCACCCATTACACCTCCGGCATAAATTTTAAAGTCAATCTCGCCGTTGCTCTTCGCTTTAACTTCATCCGTAAAGTCACGAAATCTTTTGGTCCAGACACTTCCCTCAGGGGCAAGAGACGCCACCTTAAAAATATATTTCGGTTTACCCGCATGTGCATTCTCAGCAATTAGGATGAACATAAAGAGGCTGAATCCGACTGTAATTAATTTTGAAATTTTCTTCATAATCTTAGAAATTTAAAAAAAATCATCTACCTGTTGGATAAGTTTTGCTGCCGTTTCCTTAGCTAATTTGTTACTTGAAGCCATATCTGAATCAGTCAGAGGTTGCTCAAGAACCTCTGACAAGAGTTTAAGGTAGAGTTCGCGGTCATACATCATGCGGGCGTATGTTTGGGCATAGGAAACCTGGGTAAGCAGAAATTGTCTTTTATTTATTTCGAGGGCCCGTTCAAAGTGTTCACGGCTGACATCAGGTTTGCCGCCATAAACCTGGGGACGGCTGCCATAGTATGAGCCGAGGAAGATATGGGCACCACCATAATAGAAGGATTCATCAAGCTCAATCACCCTGAGCATGATACTTTCCACGATGGGCAGGTCTGCCATTGCTGCCGGTGCTCCCTCCTGAAATTGTATCCAGGTGGCCCAGCCGAAAGCGCCCCAGAAAAGATTGCCGATTTGATCTGGTTTGATTTTTTGCAGGGAAGATTGTATTTCACCAAGTGCCTGGCGTGTTTGGCCTTCTATGCTTTTCAGAGCA
>JAFDBU010000016.1 GCA_019313095.1 Deltaproteobacteria bacterium
GTGAGGCAGGCGACGGTCTTGAACTTCTTGATGTCCTGGATAATACCGTGCCTGACCTGATCATTCTCGATATTTTAATGCCGCAGTTGCGCGGCATTGAAGTGATCAATGAAGCCAAAAGGCTCTGTCCTGATGTCAAAATTCTCATGATAACCATGCATAAGAGTGAACAGTACTTCCTGTGTGCCATGTCTGCCGGAGCAGACGGTTATCTTTTAAAGGAAGATTCCGACAGTGAGCTCTTAACTGCGATTGATATGGTTATGGATGGAGATATGTACATCTCGCCGCACCTTGCCGAAGAATTTTCAGACGAGGTCATTAAAACCTACCGGGAGAAAGGAGTATTTCCATGCGAAACTTTGACCAACCGGGAAATTGAGGTTTTAAAGCTTGTTGCCGAGGGTTTAACCAGCAAGGAAATTGCAGAACTTTTATCCATAAGCATCAGGACCGTAGAGCATCACCGAGCAAATCTTCTGAAAAAGCTTAATCTGAAAAATACTGCTGATCTTATAAAGCATGCGATCCAGAATGGTTTCATCAATACGGCAGAATGAAATATTAAAACATCTAAATGAGGGGGGAGGATCATGACGGACTTTACGCATAATTACGACTGGCTTGTGACAAAATTCAGCCAGGTGATGGACAACCATCAGGAACTTGGTAAAGCACTGCGTAAAGCCGGACCGCTTGATGAAAAAAATTCCCATCTCATTCAAATTGGAGCTGCTGCCGCCATCCGGGCAGAGGGCTCTGTACACTCCCACGTGAAACGTGCCCTGAGTGCCGGTGCTTCTGATGACGAAATATATCATGCAATTATTCTTCTAACCAGTACCATAGGTTTTCCTGCTGTGGCAGCAGCCCTTTCCTGGGCTAGGGAAATTGTTGAAAAATGAAAAAGGGTATGCAGGAAATAAACGAAAAGAAAGGCCTTACCCCTGAGCAGCAGGAAACTCTTGAAAAACTCTTACGAAAAGCATCAAAAGCCAGTCGTATCAAGTGCTCCAGTGCTCTGGCTATTGCAAACTCCCTCGGAATTCCTCCCAGCGCAGTTGGAAATGCCGCCAATAAACTCAAAATCAGGATCAGTAAATGCCAGCTCGGCTGTTTTTGAGGCAACTTCGTCTGATTCATTACCTATGAAACCTTTCCATGAAGCTTTTATTATCCGTTTTAAAGGTGATCAGGTTGAGGAGGCGACCGACCAGGTCGCCTCGGAAGTCGGCTTTTCGCTACGGGTCAACGACAGGCAGGTGGTGACGCTGTTATGTTCTCCCTCAGAACTTGAAGCGATGGCAATAGGATTTCTCCTCTCCGAAGGTCTCCTAAAGGAACGAAGTGCCTTGATGGACATACAGGTGAATGAAAAAGAATTCTCAGTTGCTGTAACTCTCAAAGGACTTCATGAAAATATTGACGATGCATTCCACAAAAAAACCATTACTTCAGGCTGCGGCCGCGGTATTACCTTTACGAATGCTGCGGACCTCAAAAGCCTCCCGGCGAACCGAACCGATCTGGCAGTTAGCAGGGAAGAAATTATGCAGCTGATGAAAAAATTCCGCTCAATCTCCAGACTTTTCCTGGAAACAGGCGGGGTCCATTCGGCAGCGCTGGCAGACAGGGCAGAAATTCTGCTCTTTTCTGAAGATATCGGCCGGCATAATGCGGTGGATAAGCTAATCGGCAAAGCGTTTCTTGAAGGTACACCGGTATCAGATAAAATACTTCTTTCCAGCGGTAGGATTTCAGGGGAGATCATGACTAAGGTAATCCGCAACCGTATACCTGTCTTGATCAGCCGCACGGCACCTACCTGCATGTCAATCACCTATGCCGAGGACCACGGTGTTACCCTGGTTGGTTTTGCCCGCGGTGACCGAATGAATATCTACACACATCCGCAAAGAATTTATTTAAGTGAGGAGTGAGGAGTGAGGAGTGAGGAATTAAAATATCCTTGGACCTGGGGCTTCATTCTATGAATTCTCCCGCCCCGAAATCCCGCGACATGCTTGGGCGCACTGATACGGTCAGTCTCAAGGAGGCTTTACGACTTCTGCGGCAGCACCTGCCCGCCTGCCCTGCTGAGACTATTACATTAGAGATTACAGAAGCACTGGGATGGATATGTGCTGAAAATGTCCTCTCTCCAGAAAACCTGCCGCCCTATCCACGTTCAACCATGGACGGGTTTGCGGTCAGTGCCGCCGACACCTTCGGTGCCAGTGAAAATCTGCCGGCATACCTCGAAGTAACCGGCGATGTTCCCATGGGTCAATTTCCTGAACATGGTCCAGGGCCTGGCGCCTGTTATCATATTGCCACCGGCGGCATTCTTCCGCCTGGAACCGATGCGGTCGTCATGCTGGAACATACTGTGGCGGTTGATGAGCAGATGATCGAGGTAATGCAACCGGTAGCTTCAGGAGCCAATGTCATCGGTACCGGCGAAGATATCATTGAAAACGAGATCCTGCTGCATAGAGGTCACCGCATTAGGCCGCAGGATATAGGCTTGCTTGCCGGAGTCGGCTTAGAAATGATTGTTGTCTTTCGCCGCGTCCGTGTGGGTATTATCTCGACCGGAGATGAAATTGTCCCCCATGACCGGGTACCCCCTCCCGGCAAAATACGTGACATGAACAGCGTCGCTCTTGCAGGAATGGTCAGAGAAAACAACGGCAGACCGACATTCTACGGCATTGCGGCGGATAATGAACAAAGCCTGACCGCCATGATGCTGGAAGCAAAGAGCGCCAACGATATCGTCCTGCTGTCAGGTTCCAGTTCCGTGGGCGCTCGTGATATTGGCGAAAAAGTCCTGGAAAAACTGGGGCAGCCGGGGATTATTTTCCATGGCGTCGCAATTAAACCTGGAAAGCCGGTCATAATGGCTAGTGCTGACGACACCCTCCTGTTCGGCCTGCCAGGCCATCCGGTCTCGGCAGCCGTTGCCTTTAACCTTTTTGTAAGGCCGGCTATCATATCACTCTCCGGAGTGACTGATGACGGCCTGCCGCAATACCCTACGATCAAGGCCAAACTCATGCGAAATATCAATTCAGCCTCGGGCCGAACTGACTATGTCAGGGTCCAGATCATAATAAATGACAACGCGCTGCCTGAAGCGCATCCAATCCTCGGCAAATCCGGAGCTCTGTCCACCATGGTCAAGGCGCACGGCATTATTGAAATTGAAGAAAAGATCCAGGGTATTAAAGAAGGAGAGACCGTGGAAGTGGAGCTTTTTGACTGAACAGACAGGTTTTAGGGAGTCGAGGGCCAGGAAAGTGAAAATTGAAAAATGAAAATTGAAAAGCTAAAAACTTCTCTTAAAAATGTTTTTAACCTTGAATCCTTGACCCCTGAACCCCTCGAATCCTCGGCCCCTTGAACCCTTTAACAATTATGGACCGCAAAATATACATCGATAATATGAACCTTGATGAGGCCCTTGACCTTTGGAAGCACAAACTTACCGAAGTCGGCTGCCTCACTCCCCTTGAACCGGAAACTATCCCGGTGGACAAAGCCTTGGGCCGTATTACCGCCGAACCTGTATTTGCAAGACTTTCGTCTCCTTTTTACAATGCCTCAGCCATGGACGGTATCGGAGTGCGATTCCAGGACACTGTCGGTGCCAGCGAAGTAAACCCGATCCGACTTGTCCTGCACTCACAGTTTGAGTGGGTCAACACCGGCAACGTCCTGCCGGAAGGCTTCAATGCGGTTATCATGGTAGAGGACATCCAACCCATCGACGAAAATACGGTGGAAATTATTGCCCCGGTTACACCCTGGAAGCATGTACGCACCATCGGCGAGGATATCGTCGCCACCGAACTCATCCTGCCCGACGGCCATAGAATCAGGCCTATTGATCTCGGCGCCCTGCTGGCTACCGGTCTTACCGAAATAAAGGTATGCGGGATCCCCTCGGCCATAGTAATCCCCACCGGCAGCGAACTGGTCCAGCCCGGGGAGCAACTGAAGCCGGGTAATATCATTGAATTCAACAGCCGGGTCCTTGCCGGCTATCTTCTTGAATGGGGATTGCCTGCATATCGAAGCCCCATTGTGTCCGACCGGCCCGAACTTTTAAAAACAGCCATCAGCAGCGCTGTTGCCGACTATGATTTAGTCATTGTCAATGCCGGTGCCTCTGCTGGGACTAAGGATCACACGGTCTCGGTGATCGGAGAGCTTGGAGAGGTGGTGCTGCATGGGGTCAACATAAAACCAGGCAAGCCGGTCATTCTCGGCATTGTCAAGGGCAAGCCCGTCATCGGTCTGCCCGGATATACGATTTCCGCGGTCATTACCCTGAATCTTTTTGTGAAGCCCTTGGCAGATTCATTTCAGGGTTTTCAATCTCCTCCACCTAAACTTCTCGAAGCAACTCTTGCCAGACCGCTTTCTTCAAAACTGGGCGTGGAAGAATTCATCAGAGTTAAACTGGGCAGGGTTGGTGATGTCATGACCGGTACCCCTGCCGGCAGGGGTGCGGGCGCGGTCATGTCCCTGGTACAGGCTGACGGCTTCATTAGGGTGCCGGCAAACAGCGAAGGACTTGGGGCGGCGGAAAAGGTCCGGGTCGAATTGCTGCGGGATGAGAATGAAATTGAAAATACCCTGGTCTTTATTGGCAGCCATGACAACATTCTTGATGTTCTTGCCAACCTCCTGCACCGACAGCGCCCGGTTTGCCGCCTTTCCTCGGCTCATGTCGGCAGTATGGGCGGCATCATGGCAATCCGCCGGGGCGAAGCCCACCTTGCCGGGACCCATCTGCTCGACGAAAAAACCGGTGAGTACAACATCACATTTATTAAAAAATATCTCTCCGGAACTCCGCTGCAGCTGATCAACCTGACATACCGGGAACAGGGTCTCCTGATACCGAAAGGCAACCCCCTTGGCATCAATGGTTTTAATGATCTAGTCCGTAAAGAGGTACGCTTCATCAACCGCCAACGGGGCGCCGGTACCAGACTGCTTACCGATATGCACCTCAATCGGCTCAGTATCTCCCCTGATCAGGTGAACGGTTACGACCGTGAGGAATACACCCACATGAACGTGGCGTCGGCCATCGCCAGCAGTAATGCTGACACAGGTCTTGCGATCCGGGCCGCTGCCGTGGCACTCGGCCTTGACTTCATACCAGTGGCCGAGGAACGCTACGACCTTATCCTGCCGAAAATTTTTCTGCAGGATTCCAAGGTTCTTGCCCTGCTGCAGGTAATCAAGGAAGATAAGGAATTTCGCCTTATTGTTGAAGGATTGGGCGGTTACAATTTACGAGACTGCGGCAGAATCATGTATGAACAGTAGTTTTTTCTTTACCCACAAATACGGTTTTTGTAAATGTTGACTTTCCTGACTGCCGGGACTGTTCTCGGTCTTTCGGCTGGATTCGCTCCCGGACCCCTGCTGGCCCTAGTGGTTTCTGAAACACTGCAACATGACAGAAAAGCTGGTGTGA
>JAFDBU010000017.1 GCA_019313095.1 Deltaproteobacteria bacterium
GGGTCGGGGCTTTGATTTCAACAGATCAATTAAAATTAGCATGGAAACCGCTGCACTATTGGGAATTGTAGAAAGTGTTCCTCATAATATCCGTTATAAAAACAGGATAACCTATGATGCTTATAATGCTGGAGGCCTTTTTGTCAAGCGTAATAGGATGGTAGGCAGGGACTGATACTTTAACAAGTGTCTTGATTCTGGACCCAAATATAATAACTCAGCAGTAATATTTTTAGGGGCTCTACGGCTTAAGCTCCTAAAAATTTTACTGATCTCTCTTATGGCAGAAGAGACATCGGTACTTGGGAGGATGATCTTCAGGAAGCGGCGCCACCCCGTCAGGTGAATGGCATTCCTCGCAGAATTTTTCCGCTTCCTTTTTGTCCATCTTCATGAATTTAGCATGGTCGGCATCGTTGGGCAGGTGCTTGGTCGTTTCTTCCGGCGCATTCCAGAGAAACATGAAAAGGCCCGCACAGACAACAATAAAGATCAGGTTATAGATGAGAATATTTTTTCGTTTGTTTTTCTGTTCTTCTGTGCTCATTGCTTGATCCTTGTTCAGTCTGTCATCTCCAGCATGCTGAAGGGCACAAGGCCTATCCGCAGTGCCAGGACAAGTATTTCCATTGTGGCAATATTAATAAACCTATTTTTAGCAGAAAATTCGACCAGGCGCAGATGTTTTTGCTGTTTTTTTATCAGACGCTGCAGTTCAGAACAGTTGTAGTCAGGGGTTATGATACTACGGGCCGCAGTTTCACCGGATACCAGCGCCGGGTAAATACCTTCTCCGGTAAGCCCTGACGCAAACCCTGCTGCATCACCTGTAAGCATTATATTGTTAAAACGCCAGCCCCGGAAATCATAATTAATAACTCCTGCTTTTGGTTTTAGGCCGGTAAGCTGGATTTTCTGTTTTGCAGTCCAACGTTTGAGGTTGCTAAGCATTTGTTTGGGATTAATATAAGGTTTTGCACCATAAACACCGACTGAAGCCATATCCTTGAAAGGAAAGATCCAGCCGTACCCGTTTTGAAAAAAAGAGTCATTAAGATGCCATTCCATTTTTTCGAAATTTCCTGGTACCTGGAAATGTATGCCCACACCAATCCTTTCTGTGGAAAGTTTCAGGTAACGGCGCACAATTGAACCGGAGCCGTCTGCCCCTATCAAATAACGGTATCTGAATTTTCCTTGGCTGGTTAAAACTGTATCAGGTGTAATCGTATATACCTGGCAGGAGGTTTTAATCTCTGCGCCGGCATTCCGGGCCTGCTCATACATCCAATGACCGAGAACTTCCCTGCGGATAGTTGCGACTATTGGCTTGGCAGCTTTTATGACAGTCTGCTGCAGGTTTGAACGGATATATTGACTGGGAAAAGCTCCTTCAATGAGATGTTGTGGAACGCGCCTGATAAGCCCGTCCCAGGTTATACCGCCGCCACATACCTTGGGACCTGCTTCCGGCTTTCTTTCCAGCACCAGGACATCATGGCTGTTTTCCGCCAAGATTTTTGCACATGCAAGCCCACCCGGTCCTGCACCGACTATTATGACTGAGAATGATTTCATTTTTCGCTACGTGAAGTTGAGCGGAAAATCTCACTATAAAAGGAAATTATTGTTAACATATTATTAATGCTTGGAAATTATTGACTTTTCTGGTAAAATAATTCATTTGGAATTAACTTTAGGGGTTTGCTCAGTAGGCCATTTTTTTCTGGCAATTTAATAAATTTAGAGTAAATGACTGTTTTGTCCGGTCTGGCCGGATGATGTCTGGAATAATACAATATTATGTTTTTCAGTGTTTTACTAGTCTGGTGCGTGTCATGAAGGAAACAACATTCAAAAGAGAAATGATCGGCAATGAGGGCATGGTCCTGCTCGACACTGTCCGGCGTTTAAACCGCCGCGGTGCTGTGGCCCATCTTTTGAAGCTGCTGCGTAAAACTCACCCGGCTGACATGGCCTGGGTTTTCAGGCACCTGACCCCTGTTGAACGTAAAAAAGTTTTTAATGTCATTGCCCAGACAGAGACGGTGGGTGAGTTTCTGAGTGAGGTCGATCAGTCCATCATGCTGGAAATGGTCCAGGATCTGACCCCCAAATTCATGGTGGCGGTCATCTCCGAGATGGCCTCTGATGATGTGGCTGACCTGCTGGAAGCACTTCCGGAGGAAATGGCCAATGAAATACGCCAGCTCATGGTCAAGGAGGACAGGGAAGAGGTCGATGAACTCCTGCAGTACCATCCTGAAACTGCCGGCGGGCTGATGTCGCCTGATTTTCTGGCCCTTGACGGGGAACTGACTGCCGGGGATGCCATCAAGATCGTCCAGGAGCGCTCCGAAGAAACGGAGATGTCTTTTTATCTCTATATCACCCATGGCGAAGGCCAGCTTACAGGTGTGATTTCGTTAAGAGAGCTGCTTCTGCATCCTCCTTACCGGCAGCTTAAAAACATAATGAACAGCAATGTCACCTCTGTTACCACTGATACCAACCAGGACGAGGTGGCCCATGTCATTTCACAGTACAATATTCTTGCCGTGCCTGTTGTGGACGGGAGCTATAAACTGGTCGGTATTGTCACGGTTGACGATATTATTGATGTGATCCGGGAGGAGGCGACCGAGGATTTCCTTCGAATGGCCGGAGCCGGTAAAGATTCAGAGATCCTCTTGAAGTCTACCATGGCAAATGCCATGACCAGGGCTCCCTGGTTGTTTGCCAGCTGGGTTGGCGGTGTTATGGCCATGTTCATTATCACTTTTTTTCACGATGAACTGCAGCAGGTCCTGGCTCTGGCAGCCTTTATTCCCATCGTCATAGGCATGGGGGGCAATATTGCAACCCAGTCCAGCACCATCATAATTAGAGGTATTGCCACCGGCAGGGTTAATATGCAGGAACTCTCCAGGGTTATTTTCAAAGAGATGCGGGTGGGATTGATACTGGGATCAGTCTATGGTCTTTTTCTGGGTGTACTTGCATTTTTCGGTTACGCAGATCCCGATTATCTCGGTCTTGTTGTAGGCCTTTCAGTACTCCTGGTGATGACCATGGCAGCAACGGTAGGTACATTTGTGCCGCTTATTTTAAAACGTCTGAATTTTGACGCTGCTGTTGCCACCGGGCCATTTGTGACAACATCAATAGACATTTTGGGGGTTCTGGCTTATTTTCTAATCGCAAAAACCTTGCTCAATCTTTAAAGTCGTATCATTTTCAATTCTACCGCATATAATATTTATTGTTGTAGAGGTACCTTGCATTTTCGGGCTGCAGGCATAATCATTTAGCAATGATGTTAAAAAAAATATTTAACCAAATATTATCAAGAATTCAGATAAATTAAGGGGCTGTCCTAGATAATGAAAA
>JAFDBU010000018.1 GCA_019313095.1 Deltaproteobacteria bacterium
CCCAGCGAACAGTGACATGCTGCGGTTTTCGTTCCCGGTTAAAGCGGCGGGTCCGTCTCCGATTTTCACGGAGTTCCCTGTTGAGGCTCACTAAGTGAGCACCTGATTAATAAGATAATACTTAAAATTTTATGACGGGTCAATAATCATTCTAGCCGACAACGTAATACACTCATTTAACATGGCAGTATATCAGTGAAAACGAAGCCGTCACGGGTTACAGTTTCTCCCACGCGGACATTTACCTTGTCCTTGAACATAGGGCCATCGTAAGCAAAACTGTGAAATTCCCCTTTTTCTCCGCATGGATCTATAGAGTCCGGAATTTCTTTCAGAAAAGAGCTGTCATATACATGTCCTGAAAATTCAGCAGAAAGTTGTTTCGGGTCTATACAGGTAATTATAGCTCGGAGACCGCTGCTGACCATTTCTTTAGAAAGTTCATCTGTCGGTATACCCCACAGAGGGAAAAGTGGGGTGATCCCTGTACCTGCCAGGCTGTCTTCCCGGTAGTTGCGCACTTCTTCCAGAAACAGATCACCGAATGCAATACAGTCAATACCCTTAGATTTTACCCCTTCAATAAAATCCGCCATGATTGCTTTATATTCAGAATCGCTGCATGGGTCCGGAATCGGGATAAGATGGAGTGGGAGACCAACCCGTTCCGCCTGTTGGCAAATCAACTCATTTCGTACCGCATGCATTGCACCGCGTTCAAATCTCTTATTATACGTGCAGAAAAGGCCGATAACCTCTATGTCCTTCTGCTGGCGCAGAACATGAAGAGTCCAGGCGCTGTCTTTGCCGCTGCTCCATGACAATAATGTTTTCTTTTTCATTGTAAGTTAATGGATTCAATATTTTTTTGAGATTTACTTTATTACTATTCAAAAAGAATCTGTATATCGTCCGAAGGATGATTTTTTCCCGAATCAGGTGTTAATCAGGAAAAATCTACTGGATAATGTGTGCAGCAGATAATGCGGTCATGATAATTTATTGAAAAATAAAGAAACAGTTAAGTATTATTTTCTACTTTTCTTTCTCAAACCGATCAATTTTTCGAAGCATATTTTCGGCTTCAGCTTTCATTCTGCTGTCATTCGCCAGAAGTGCGACAGACCTTGAGAAATAGTTTTTGGCATTGGTCAGGTCCCCTTCATAAAAGTAATAGAAGCCGTAGTAGTAAAGTCCCTCCCCTTCTTTT
Source organism: Deltaproteobacteria bacterium (assembly GCA_019313095.1). GTDB lineage: Bacteria > Desulfobacterota > Desulfobulbia > Desulfobulbales > BM004 > BM004. The sequence goes on from JAFDBU010000018.1 coordinate 1,211, forward strand.
TTTAATTTCGCCTTAAGATTGGCAAGTTGATAATACAGTTTTGTATAATCCGGCATCATGCCCAGCAGTTCTTCATACAGGTCGGATGCCTCCTGCAGTCTGCCGATTTTTTCATAAAGCATGGCCAGGTAAAAATCTGTAAAACCATCATAATGTGTTGCTCTTTCAGCCTCCTGCAGCAGTTTCAGTGCCGCATCATATTTGCCGGCTTTGAGATAAATGACTCCCAGATCTGCCTTTAATATGGGCTTATCCGGGAAAAAAGCCATGGTCGTAAGTAACGACTTTTCCGCTTTCTCATAATCCGCTGCAATTACATATGCCTGAGAAAGAACGTAGTGTGCCATGGCTGACTCGCTGGAATCCAATTTCATACCAATAACAGCATCCTTGTAATAAGAGATAAGTTGCATGGGATCTTTGCTCAGACTTATCACCCTGCTTTTGAACCGCTGAAAGGGAAACTCATCAACTTCCTTATACTGCATTTTAGGACTGAAAAGAATGAGGTCCTGGATATAACTCATACGGACATCCGGACCTGGATGGGTCAGAAGATAGGGTGGCACGTATCCCATGCGGTAACGGTTCATGGTATGGATTTCGTGCAGCATATGCACCATTGCAGCGGGATCACGATTCTCTTGCTGCATCCATTTAAATGCCAGCCTGTCTGCCTCTTCCTCGTCAAGACGGCTGAAGGAAAGGGTTGCTGACTGTCCTGCAGCAGCGGAGCCTGCTATAAGGGCTTCAGAAAGAGCACCCCCCCCCAGGGCGATACCCGCAAGTATGCCCAACATGGTGGCGGCGCTGATCCTTGCCGTTTTCTTCATTCGATCAGCCAGGTGCCTGCTTACCACATGGCCTATTTCATGGGCCATTACCCCGACAAGTTCTCCTTCACTGTCCAATGAATCGATCAGACCGCTATGGAAGAATATGAGCCCCGAGGGTGCAGCAAAGGCATTGAGTTCCTTGTTGTTGATGACAAAAAAATGGTAATCAAAATATTGCGACCCTGCCACCTCAAGGGTTTCCCGGCCCAATTTATTGATATACTGGATGATATCTGGTTCATCTATGAGCGTAAATTCCTTGCGAACCATAGTAAGAAGCTGCTCCCCAACATCCTTCTCTTCTCCAACGGAAAAGCCGAAAACAGGATTGACCCTGTAAGCACTCTGTAAGAGTGTGGTCACGAGAAACAGATACAGTGTGAGTCTTGTAAAATATTTCATTTAAACTAATTAGTTTTGTGTATTCAGTCTTAAGTTTTAGTCTTATATTTTAGGATTTAGATGTTCAAGGTAAAAAAACTATAACAGCTTTTACTCTTGAACCCCTGACTCCTTGGACACTTATTTATTTTTCATCCATTCCGCGACTCTCTCAACACCTTCCGCCGTTGAGATCCGTGGTGCGTAACCAAGGTCACGTCTGGCCTTAGTAATGGAGAACCAGTGGGATCTGGCAAGCTGTTCAGCCAGGAAACGGGTCATTTTCGGTTCTTTCGCCATGCTGAACCACATGTAAATTCCTTCCAGTAGGGTGCCTGCCGCATATGCCGTACGAAAGCCTACTTTTTTCGTTACCAGCGGGATGCCGAGACGTTTGAAAAGTGTATTTATCCAGTCCCAGAGGTTGACCGGCTCACCTTGGGATATAAAATAAGCATTACCGGCAGCAGTTGCAGAACTGTTTAAATTTTCCGCGGCCAGGACATGCGAGTCTGCGACATTGTCAACATACGAGATATCCACCAGGTTGCTGCCGTTGCCGACAATTTTCAATTGCCTGCGTCTACCTCTTTCCACCAGCCTGGGAATAAGATGAGGATCCTCCGGGCCCCAGACCAGGTGTGGACGAATGGCACATGTTTTTAAAACCTTTGAGTTGGCAGTCAGTACCATCTGTTCTGCCACAGCCTTGCTGGAAGCATAGTAACATAAAAACCGCCTGGCATACGGGGTAGTCTCATCAGCACCCTGCAGATCTCTGCCGTCAAAGACAACACTTGGTGTAGAAGTATATACCAGTGTTTCGACGCCGCTTGCAAAACAGGCACCCAGAACATTCCTGGTGCCTGTTATATTGGTCTGTTCAAACTCATGTTTCGCGCCCCAGATTCCAGCTTTGGCCGCAACATGGAACACCGTGTCATAACCCTGCATGGAGCGGATCAGAAGGTCACTATACAGTATGTCTCCCTGGAATTGATGAACATCAAGTTTTTCCAGGTGTGGATAAAAGCTGCGACCGAATACAGCCACCTCATCACCCCTGGCCACCAGTTGCCTGACAATGGCTGAACCAACAAATCCTCCGCCGCCTATAACCAGAGCTTTCATGCTTATTCCCGATCCTCGTTGATTTTGGCGGAAATCTGTCGGGCAGCCCATAGGGCGAGCTTTTCCCTGAATATTTTTGCATTATGCCTGATATCAACCGGAAATTCGGGATGAATTAGAAAATGTTTAATCGACCGGGTCATTTCATTCTGCTGTGCTATATATTGCAGTTCTTTAATCAGTATTTTTTTTACTGTTTTTATATTATTGGGTTCGACAATAAGAACCGGGACCTGTTTCCCTGCCGGCCCTGCTCCAACCAAGGCAGACCTGAAGACTGCCGGATGCCCGTTGAACAATGCTTCACAGCATATAGTGTACATGGTGCCGGTCCGGGTCAATACCCTGTGTGCCTTGCGGCCGCAAAACCACAACCGGCCTTTTGCATCAAGATACCCCAGGTCACCCATACGGTGCCAGAAATGCTTTCTGTCTGCAATCTTTGCCAATTGATTTTCCTTGTCATTGTTATCATATCTCCGGGTCACCACCGGACCCCTTACTACTATCTCACCGATCTCATAGTCCGGCAGCAGCAGAGAGTCATCCCAGTTTTCAATCGGCAGGTCTGAAGTCCTTATAACTTTTATGATAATTGACGGCAAAGGTTTACCAACACAGACTCCCCTGCCTTTTTTAGTCTCCTCCCACGTTTCGGTTAGTATTTCTTTTGCTGTGATCGAGGCTATAGGTAACGACTCAGTGGCGCCGTAAGGCGTATGGATCTCAGCATCTTCAGGAAGTATTGCCACTGTCCGGGCAAGCAGTTCAGCCGGAACCGGCGCCCCGGCCATAAGAATTTTCTTAACGGAACCCAGCCTGATATTATGGTCAATGCAGTACCTGCTGACAACATTCCAGATAGCCGGAGAACCGAAAGAGTATGTCACCCTGTTTTCATTGATCGTGCGAATGAACTTGGCAGGGTCGACCCGGGCAGGTCTGGCCGGATCCATTACCGGTATGACGGAACAGGCGCCAATCCCTGTTGAAAACAGTGCAAAAAGAGGGAAAGCAGGCTGGTCAACATCAACGGGCCCGATACCATAATAATCCCTGATGAGCTGAAGCTGCGCCCTGAAGATCGAATGTTCGTAGCATACTCCCTTTGGAGGACCGGTGGAGCCCGTAGTAAAAAGTATGGCAGCAGGGTCATCAGCTGCCATCTCAGCTGCCGGAAAAGCAATCTTGTCTGCTGGAGATCCCAGCAAATCATCAGCTGACAGGGCAGGTCCGAACAGACCATAGGAAGGACCGATACAGACAGAGATGCGGATTGTTGCAAAAGGTTTCGGAAAGATACGCTTAAAGAGGTGAGCCTTTGCAATGCCTATGAAAACAGAGGGTTTCACCTGTCCGATGCAGCGGCGCAGATTTCTGTATCCCATGCCTGGATCAATCAGGATAACTATTGCCCCAATCTTGAAAAGGGCAAAAGTAAGTGTGATGAACTCCAGCGAAGGCTTCACCATCAGCATGACCCGGTCACCTCTTTTCACTCCCAGATCGGATAATCTGTGGGCAAACAAGTCTGCAGTTCTGTTCATTTCGCTGAAAGTCCATGAATGATAGCCCCTTGCCGCTTTGCATATAAAACCGGTCCGGTCGGGATATGTGGCGGCTGCATCTGACAGCGTCTGTCCGATGTTGTAATTCATGTCGTGAGACTCTTCTTGAAAAAGGCGGTAATCAGCGGCGCTATTTCTTCAAAGGCATCTTCCATAACGTAGTGGCCTGCATTTGGGAAAAAATGTTTTTCAGCTTCGGGAAATCTCTGCAGCCATTCCTTATAAAATTCTTCATTGAAACAAAAGTCCCTGCCACCCCATAAAATAAGCATGGGGGTGTTCAGCAACTGCACCAGCTTGTTCTCAATATTCACCAGGGTCTGCCAGGAGCCGTCTCTGGGACTAAGTGGGATATCCTGAACAAAACGCAGAAGTGCCACCCGGTGTGCCCAGGAATCATACGGTTTGAGATAGTTGTGGGCCACATCCGGCGCCATTCTATGTACAACCGCCATGGACAATGCAGCACGGGCAAATCCATTGAACCCGCGCACAATGATATCGCCCAACACAGGGATGCGACACATACTTATACGAAGCGGGATTCTGGGGGAGCGGAACGCAGCTGTATTCAACACTACAATCGATTCAAGCCGTTCCGGATGGCGGACAGCAAGTCCCATACCTATGGCACCGCCCCAGTCATGGACCACCAGGGAAAATTTTTTTTTTTTTTACTTTGCCAGAAGGCCTTCCAGATTGTCTATATGGGTCTTCAGTATGTATGGGTAATCCTGCGGTTTGTCAGAAAGACCGCAACCCATATGGTCGGGCACAATTATCCTGTAATTTTTCTGCAGTAGTTTTACAAGATTGCGGTAATAGAATGACCAGGTAGGATTACCGTGCAGCATGACAATGACCTTTCCCTGGCCCTGATCGACAAAGGAGAGATTATGGCCCTGCAGGGTAATGTTCTGGGGCGCAAATGGATAGAGTAAGTCGTCCTGAATGGCATGTGGTTTTCATTAAAATCCAGGTCATTTTAAACGGTAACACAGCACCGTACTAAA
>JAFDBU010000019.1 GCA_019313095.1 Deltaproteobacteria bacterium
AACCTGTGACGACCATTACTTTTATCCGGGGATATTTACTGCTGATGTGCTTCAGGAGATCCATGCCGCTCATACCGTGCATCTTCATATCAGTCAGTACTATCTGGTAGGAGTCATGCTTCAGCTTTTCGATTGCCTCCATGCCGTTCTTGGCAGTATCAGACTTATAACCGAACATAGTCATCATATCCGCCAGGATTTCAAGTATTGACGGATCATCGTCAACAAGGAGGACATTTATGCTTTGCTTGTTGGTCATGGGGCTTGGGTTTCTTCTATAGATGTGAAATAGTCAGCCAGGATTTTCGCATGATCAAAAACCAGTGGGGGGAGATTCTGCCGGGTAAAGATGCCCGAGTTGCCGGCGTCGTCGCCTGCCTTGGGCATCCCGGTCGCAGTCGCTATAAAGACGGTGGAGATTGAGTGATGCCTGGGATCACGTCCGGGGTCGGAATATGTTTTCAGCTGCCGGACAAGTTTGACGTGCAGGCCGGTCTCCTCTAAAGCTTCTCTCACGGCGGCCTTTTCTAAAGATTCACCGTAATCAACGAATCCACCCGGCAGGGCCCAGCCAAAGGGTTGGTTATTTCTTTCTATTAGAACGACTCCGCCCATTGTCTCAATTATTATATCCACTGTTGGCAGGGGATTATTATAACCCTTAAAATGGTAACCGCATTTGGGACATTCCATTTCCAGAATTCCTTAGGCAGTAGTTTAACAGCCGGAGAAATATGACCAGACTGAACTTACTAACATATTGTTATTAATGTGTAAACAGTCTGTTTAAAGAACTCTGTTGAATAGGAGAAATATTGGAGTTAAATGATCATTCGGCACAGAGGGCCTGAATGTCCTGCCAGTTATTGACTGTCGGCAGATCATGACCGTTTTTATTCCAGGGTTGGTTATAGACAAGGGGCGTAATTCCTGCTTCAGCAAGTTTCCGGCAGGTCTGCAGTCTGTCATCCACAAAATATTTGAGGCCCAGATTTTTTATATAGGAAGTTTTTCTGTCGTGCACACCCATGGCAATAAGCCTTATTGACTTAAAGGTGTCAGGCTGCAGAAAATGTTCAAGCCAGCGGGCTATCGGTTCTTCATGGGGGCGTGCGGTGACAAAGGTCAGGGGTGCTTTTGCTGCAAGGCTGTGCAGTACGGATACGGCATCCTGCATAGGCTGCAGGCCGGCATCTAAAGGGTCATCCAGTAGGCGGCCGAAAATCGCTTCAATAATTCCCTGGTCCATATCAAGGCAGTCGACGACGTCGAAACTGGTTATATCTTCCAGAGTCAGGGAGCTTATGCCGTATTCCTCGCAGGCGATGCGTATGAAGGCGCCGCCGGTATCAGCAACTACTCCGTCAATATCAAAGCCTAAATGGGCCGGGTTAATTTTCATCGGGACAGTGTTGTTATTTTGTTGAACATCAAAAGGATTGCTCTATTTTCCTTACTTTGCGAACCAGTTCATCGTTGACAGGCGTCGGAATACCAAGATTTTTCCCCGCCGCAACGATAGCACCGTTGATTGAATCGATCTCGGTAAGCCTTTTATTATTTACATCCTGGAGCATGGAGGAAAGGTTCCGGGCTGTTTTGCTGCAGACGTTAAGAGTCATTGCCAGAGGATCTCCGATCATTTCAATTCCGAGCGCCCGGGCAACTGCTTCACCCTCTCTGACCGCAGCAGCCAGCTCGTCCTTAGTTACGGCTGATTCCAGCAGTTTACCATTGGGGCAGCCGTGGATGGCGGTCAAGGCGTTAATGCCGACATTGACAAGGAGCTTTGACCAGACGTAGTCCATAATATTGTCTACTATAAGCGTTTCAATGCCGCCGTAGTTTAACAGGTTGCACAGTTTGGATAGAAGGAGTGACTTTGAAAAACTGACAGACTTCAGAAAACCGATCCGGGTCAGGCCGTCGCCGGCATGACGGACATGGCCCGGAGCCACCAGGTTGGCACCCTGGGCTGTGACACCGATTACAATGGAAGGAGGTTTCTGCTTATCCTTCAGCAGTTCCAGGTGGCCGATGCCGTTCTGCATGGTGAGAAGAAGGGTGTCTTCCTGGATAAGCTGCAATGCCAGCTGTAAACCTGCACCTACCTGGGGCGACTTGACACAAAGTATAATGACATCGGAAGTGCCTATTTCCTGAGGGTTAGCAGTAGCTTTGATTTTGCAGTTTTTCTGCCGGCCATTTTCTTCCAGGATAAGACCCTGTTCGACCAGCTTTTGGGCCCGTTCAGGCCTGTGGTCCAGGAGCCAGATGTCAGGGACACCAACTTTCCGATCGGAAGGATCCAGTTTAATGGTAAGTGATGCGGCCAGGAGGCACCCCAAGGCACCGGGCCCGATTATTGTTACCTTCATAAAGGAAATGCCGGGTTTGTGCAGTGTGTCGCTAAAGGTGGAGAAGAAACACGGGCCCCAGTGAAGTGGAGCCCGTGTACAGCATAAACCGGATTACTGTTTAACGCTTGCTTCTTCGATAATAACGGCGTAGGAGTAGCCGGAACCAAAATCCTTATTAGCTGCAAGAACTCCTTCCATGGTTATGATGTCCCAATCAGCTGAGGGCTCCTGCGAAGTTGTAACCACGAGATCATGGGTGTTGGTCTCGGGACTTCCGGTTCCGTCCTGGAGATGTACCCAGTTGCGGCCCATTATGCGTGGTGACACTTTCATGACTTTGCCCCTGACGGTTATGGTTTGTCCGTTCAGTTCCTCTGCCTTGCTGAAAATTTCTTCAACTGTATAGCTGTTATCACCAGGAGCCTTTTCAACTTTGACATCGGCAAGAGGCATAACTGCTTTCTGGCTGCCGGTGATCATGCCGGTGGCGGTAGCTGCTGCATCGCCTGCTTCTGAGGTGAGTGCCTGGGAAAATGATGCGGGACCTGTCTCGGCCGGAGGCATGGCCGGAGGAGTGGCACCTTTACCAACTAGACCGCCGGAAAAAACGATTTCAGGAAAAGTCCGGTCAAGTGATTTGCTGAAGAAATTCTGCATAACCATACCGTCCATAAAGGTTACCTCTTCACCGACCTCAACAGGTGTCTGGTTCACAGCTATCCATTTCGTGCCTGCATCAGTTTCCACGTTCAGATAAGTGTAACCGGATGCATCCATGGCCTCCAGCACCTTTCCTTTGACAGGTGCGGCTGCAGGGGCTGCAGCACTCATGTCAGGTTGCTGCTGGGAAACAATTTCCGGAGTGGTGCTTTCTTGTTGTTTGGGCTTATCTTTAGAACAAGCGGTTAATCCGATGATAAAAACAATGCTGCAGCACAGGGAAATAAATTTGTACATGAAGTATCCTCCTCAAAAATTTAATGCCTATTATTCCGTTTTGAAAAATTCTTCCGGACCTTAAAAGGCCTGTAAATAATCATTTTGCTTCAGGTAAAGTGGCTGGTAATTCAAACAGATTTTTCCTGCCAACAAATTTTCTAACACAATAAGCGTTTGAGGTCCGAATAACAAGAGAGGTAATATAATTAATTATTTTTTTTCGGCAAGGTGAAGTTTTCAGGATCCTTTTTGCGAGGATGTATTAGCCGGAATGGATTCAATCAAGAAAGGGGAGAACAGTATCCTCAAGGGCCCTGACCCAGGTTTCATAGCCCCTCTCGCTTAAATGTACCCCGTCAACCTCATAATAGGTTTCGATGGGTTTCGAATCCTTCCCGAGAAATAATGGGTACAGGTCCAGGTAAACAATACTTTTTTTCTTGGCAATATCCCTTAGACGCCTGTTGACCCTCGGAACCGTCTCTCCGAGAAAGAAAAGATCCATAGGCAGCAGGCTGGTCATAACAATGGTCGCCTGCGGAAAATTTTTCTGCAGCAGATCGATAATTTTTTCATAGGTGAACAGAAAGCCGTAATCCTCCATGGCAATATTATTGGTGCCGGTCATGATCATAACCAGGTCCGGGGGCTCACACCTTTTCATAATATGCGACAGCCTTGCAAGCAGACCCTCTGCAGTTTCACCCGCTGACCCGAAGTTGTAGATTTTTTTGCCCGGAAACCGTTTCTGCCAGTTAAAAAACTCGATTAACGAATCACCGATGAAAAGAAATTGTCCGGCAATATCACCTGGTAGATGAAATAAGAACCACTGCAGCCATAGGTTCTACGTTTATATTATTATTTGAAGTAAGAAGCATACCTTTGGATTCTTCCATGATGTCCAGGGGCGGCGGTGCTGCAGTATCGATAATTTTACGCCAGATTTTTCTGCTTCGCGGTTTCGGGGTCGTGAAAACCT
>JAFDBU010000020.1 GCA_019313095.1 Deltaproteobacteria bacterium
CGAATGGTCCTGCTATTTCCTGGTGCTCTGCTGCTGCGTGGGCCAGTGCTCCCGCCCCGATGCCTGTTAAAATCAAGGCTGCAGTAAAAATTTTTTTTCTGTTCATTGTTTACCAGTCTCCTTTGTTTATATGTGGTTAATAATAAAAGGTTAATATGTTTTAAAAAGTAAACCCTCGGCCGTTCTTGGTGTTGCTGAAACCACTTAGCAATCCCTGTGCCCAAAAAACAACCCTTTGATTTAAAATGCCTAACAAGCTTAAATTATTCAGAATAAATTTTCTTTTTCCTTATGGAGAGAAAACCGCAGTTGTTTATGTGGTTAACATGTGTTAGTATATAAACAGCTAATTAACACATGTATCAGCTTATAACCGGAATGCGTATGAAAACATTTTTAGTTACAAGCTGAAAATATTGATAGTGACTTGAGCCGCCGAGCCCCAGAGCAGCAGCTTAATTATCAACAGGTGCAATTGGTGCCGTCTCGTTTTTGAGCTTTAGATTCGTGGTTGATCAGCACCGATTTACTGGTTCAGGTCTGGTTTTTGCAACAAAGCCCTTGAGTAGGATCAGGGGCTAATTATCATGCGCGGTTTCAGGAGGAAAAATGCTGGAAAAAATATACGGGAAATTTTGGCAGACGGTGATCGATACTATGCTGGAAGGATTAATGCTGGTTGATCCTGACGGGAAAATTATTTATGTCAACCGGGCCTTTGAGCAGCTTTCCGGTTACAGTAAGGAGGAGGTTGAAGGCCAGACCTGTGAAATTCTAGGCTGCGATACCTGTTTTGGCACCAGAAAAGAGGGGAAGGATAAATATTGTGCCCTGTTCAAGGAAGGAAAGGTACGGCGCCGCAAATGTATTTTTCAGAAAAAAGACGGAAGTGAGCTTCATGTTCTGAAAAATGCAGCGGTCATAAGAGACAAGACAGGCAAAGTCGTCGGCGGCGTTGAAAACCTGACAGACCTCAGACCAATCGTTGAAAAGGAAGAAGTCATATTGAACCTCAGGAAACAGTTGAGTAACGAGGACGGCTTCCATGGTATGCTTGGCAAATCAGCGGTCATGAAAAAAGTTTTTGATCTTATTGCCAGTGCTGCACCCTCTGAAGCACCGGCGGTAATCTATGGTGAATCGGGAACCGGAAAGGAACTCGCTGCCGCGGCTATTCATCACCTGAGCCGGCGGCATGAAGGTCCATTTGTCAAAGTAAACTGTGCCGCCCTGAATGAAAACCTTCTGGAAAGTGAGCTGTTCGGTCACGTCAAGGGGGCCTTTACAGGTGCAGACAGAACAAGAGTGGGCCGTTTTGAAGCAGCAAACTCCGGTGCTATTTTTCTGGATGAAATAGGTGATTTGCCTCTCTCAACACAGACCAAATTACTGAGAGTCCTACAGGAAAAGGAGTTCGAAAGGGTTGGCGACAACCGTCCCATTGCAACTGATGTCAGGGTTCTGGCTGCCACCAACAAGGACCTGGACAGACTTATGCAGGAGGACCTTTTCCGTGAAGACCTCTATTACAGAATTAATGTCATACCTATTTATCTCCCGCCTTTGAGACACAGACGGGATGACATCCCGCTGCTCACAGATACCTTTATCCATAGAATGCGGCTGAAAACAGAAAAGGCCATCTCCGGCATTGCCAAAGATGCACTGGATGTTTTCATGCAGTACAGCTGGCCGGGAAACATTAGAGAACTTATCAACGTTATCGAATATGCCTTTGTTCTCTGCCCGCAGGGGGAGATTACCATATCGCATCTTCCGGGCCAGATGCTTGGACATCATCCTATGCATGTTCAACAGGGTTCCAAAACCAGGGGCAAAAGCCAAAAAGGCGATGAGCGCCAGGAACTTGTCAAAGCCCTGCAGGCATCTGATGGCAACAAGTCGGAAGCAGCAAGAAGGCTGGGCGTCAGCCGGGTAACGCTCTGGAAGCGCATCAAAAAGTACAACATCCAGGTTGACAAGCAGATCCGGGAATAACATACAAAAATCAGTCGAACCCAAGGCTGCTTCCTTAAAAAACAGTTCTCACGAGGATTTCATTTTACTCTCAGGCATGGTTTTGATACCCTGCCGGAAGACCTTCACGCTGATAACATGAATCACAGAAAAATTCGCCGATAATGAGAAAAAAATATGCGTGCAGTCGTTCAACTCGTCAAAAAGGCATCCGTTTCGGTTAACGATACTGTTATTTCCGAAATCGGTTATGGTTTGCTGGTCCTGCTTGGAGTCAGGAAAAATGACACGCCAGCCGATGCCAGAATGCTGGCTGAAAAAATCGCTAATTTGCGAATTTTCCCTGATCAAGGCAAACTGATGAATCTTTCTGTGCTCGATGTCGGAGGGAAAATGCTCATCGTTTCACAGTTTACCCTGTACGGCGACTGCAGAAAAGGCAGGCGCCCATCCTATTCTGATGCTGCCCCACCTGATCAGGCGGAAGAACTCTACGAATTGTTTATCCGGGAAACGGTCAAGCTGGGGATTCATGTAGCTTCAGGAAAATTTCAGGCCATGATGGATGTTGCACTCATTAATGAGGGGCCTGTGACCCTGCTGCTGGACTCTGAAAAATCTTTTTAAATAATGGTCTTTTCGTCTATCTCTGCGTCAGGTCCGAAATTTTATCCTCACGATATAGCAACTGAGTATGCTGTAAGATGTATCGTATTTCCCCGAGTCTTTCCAACTCGTTTACCTGATCGCAGGTAAAATCCTAATTATTGTAACAGGCTGATTTTTTTGTGAAAAGAAGGTTTTTTATTTTGTCTTGAGCTTATTGACGCTGATTCGTTCGACAATCTTGCGGTAATATTCGTCCTGACCTTCAATATTGGCGGCATTGCCCTTCATGGTATTCAGCTTCAGCAGCAGGAAGTTTAACTTTTTTATCTGTTTGATCCTGATGTGTTCATCTTCGCAGGTCTCGAGCAAATCCTCAATCTGCTGGATTTCTTTTTTGGTCTCGATTTCCGGCGGCAGATAGCCTGCATTTTTCAAAATCTTATAGGCCATGCGCAACTCTTCCGGGACCATGTTATCATTGGGCACTGGCAGAGGCTTGTTGCGCCATGCCTCAATATCAAGTTGTCCCTTCTGGATGGCTTCGCTGATCTTGCGGTCTGCAATAAGTCGGATTGCTTCAAGCATGAATAATATTATAACAGCTCGTTTACTGTTTTACTGTGGTGATTTTTTATACATACAATCCCATTGTGAATGGGTTATTATAAATAACAGGTTATCAGGAACACGAAAGTATAAATTTAGCAGATTTTTCAGGCGGTGTAAAAAATGAAATCGGGAATGATCAGGTTTATGATATATGCAGGAGTTTTTTGGGCATCAACAGTGGCAACAGCAAATACAATCTATACCTGGATCGATGAAAATGGTGTGCGCCATATGACAAATATTCCCCCTGTCCAGCCTGTGGAAAAGCTCGATGTTATGGAATTGGAACCTCCTCTAATAACGGAAGAGTCAGAAATGCAATATGTGAAACCGCAGGAGTCAACCGAACCCGAAGAGGCAACTGAAGTTGACATTTTAGGTAATCATGTGATTGTTCCTGTCCTGCTTTTATATAATGAGAGGAAGGTTTATGCTAAGCTGCTGTTGGATACCGGCTCAACAAATATAACGCTGCACAAGCATATTGCTCGAAAACTTATGATCCAAAATTTACAGAAAGGCTCCATCAAAGTGGCTGGAGGTGATGTTATTGATGCCGAGGCGTTCAGACTAGATGCGGTTACTGTCGGACCCCACACCAAAAGAAATCTTATAGCCGGAATCATTGAACACCGTGGAGATGATGTTCCTTTTGATGGCCTGCTTGGCATGAATTTTCTTAAAGACTACAAGTATACTATTGACTTTCAGGAGAAGGTTCTCCTCTGGCATAAATAAAAAGCAGCTAAACATGCTGGATATTTTTGGGTGTAGCCTGGTGCCATCTTTCAGATTTCCTTTTTATTCAAATATGTTATAGCCTTACCTTATAACTCTTTGCACTAGAGGTTCACATAGGGTATTATCTTGTGCCATTGCGGCCTTAGGGATAAATACCTATTTTATCTGTTGTTAATTACTGAAGGAGAAGACAATGCGGGTAGCGGTTGTTAAAAATATTCTGGATGCCAACAGCAGAATTGCCCAGGAAAACAAAAAGCTGTTTGATAGAAACGGGCTCACGGTAATAAACCTGATGAGTTCTCCAGGAGCCGGGAAGACCACCCTGCTCGAGCAGCTGGGAAAACACTTTGTAGATCGACTGAAAATAGGTGTAATTGAGGGCGATATTCAGACAACCCTTGATGCTGAAAGGGTGGCCTCAGCCGGTTTGGAAGCGGTCCAGATTGAAACGGACGGAGCCTGCCATCTTGATGCCAATATGATCCAGAATGCTCTCGCCGATATGAATCTTGAAGGACTCGATCTTTTGGTGGTGGAAAATGTCGGCAACCTTGTTTGTCCTGCTGAGTTCAATGTTGGCGAAGACCATAAGGTTATGATGCTTTCTGTAACAGAGGGTGATGACAAGCCCTACAAGTATCCGCTCATGTTCAGGGAATCCCGCGTTCTTCTTATCAGCAAAGTTGACCTGCTGCCGCATCTTCACTGTGATCTTGAAAAAATAAAGGAAGCAGCCAGATCAATTAATCCTGAACTGATAATTTTTGAGATTTCCGCCTATACCGGACAGGGGCTTGACGATTGGCACAATTGGATACAGGAACAGACAGCAGGAAAATAATCCGGGCCTGCATAGAAATAAGCGGCATTATCCAGGGAGTCGGGTTCAGGCCTTTTATATACAGGCTCGCCAGGGCACAGGGCCTTAAAGGTCATGTGGCCAATACAGCGGCTGGCGTTACCATTATAATAGATGGCAGTGAGCCTGAAATTGAGAATTTCGTAAAAGCCATTACGGGTGAAAAGCCTCCACTGGCCTGCATCGAAGAATTACAAATTGCAAAATCAGAGATCGGGCAGGATAGTACCTTTCAGGATTTTCAAATAATTGACAGCATCCCTGCCGGCAACAGAATTGGCCCCATTACCCCGGACTCAGATGTATGCGACAACTGCCTGGGCGAGCTTTTTAACCCGGAAGATAGGCGTTATCTTTACCCGTTCATTAATTGCACAGACTGCGGTCCGCGCTACACTCTGATTGAAAAAACTCCCTATGATCGCCCCCAGACAGCAATGAAAGACTTTGAGCTGTGCCAGCACTGCCAGGAAGAATATCGTGATCCTCTTGACCGTCGCTTTCATGCCCAGGCTACCTGCTGTCCAGATTGTGGCCCTGCGGTCACTCTAGCCACTCCTGACCGGCAGACTGTCGATGACCCTGATCCCATTCGTAGAACCGCGGAACTTTTACAGGACGGCATGATCATAGCCTTCAAAGGCATCGGTGGATTTCATCTTGCGGTCAATGCTGTTGACGATAAGGCAATTGCCAGGCTCAGAGAAAGAAAAGGGAGGCCACACAAACCTCTGGCTGTCATGACAGCAAACCTTGAGAAGATTAAAACATTTGCTGCTTTTTCCCCGAAGGAACAAAAAGTATTAAGCGGACGGGAAAAACCGATTGTTCTTCTGCGAAAACTGTCTCCTTTTCCCCTGGCGGAAAATGTTGCACCGGATAACAGCTTTATAGGGGTAATGCTGCCCTATACCCCTATCCACTATCTGCTGTTTCACCACCGTGAATTCCAGGCGCTTGTCATGACCAGCGGCAACCTTTCCGGCTCCCCTGTCGTGAAGGATAATGACGATGCCTTTGCAAAACTCTCCAGCATAGCTGACTATTTTCTACTGCACAACAGACCCATTATAACCCAGGCAGATGATTCGGTTATCAGGCTGGAAGACAGCTACCTAACCTTTTACCGGCGGGCCCGATCCTTTATTCCCAAGGTTATCAGCCTTAAACAGAACAGCGGTCGCACCCTCGCCCTTGGAGCGATTATTAAGAATACGATCTGTCTGACCAAGGAGAATGAGGCTTTTGTGAGTCAGCACATAGGTGACCTGGACAACCTAGATACTCAGCTGCACCAGAAAAAAATTTCCCGCCATTTTCAAGCGCTGATGCGAATTAAGCCGGACCTTTTGGTGCATGACCTGCATCCTGATTACCCGGGCAGCCGATATGCCCGGCGCCAGAATGAACTGCCGACAATCGGGGTCCAGCACCATCATGCCCATGCAGTAAGCTGCATGGCTGAGCATGGCCTCGATGGTCCCGTTATAGCAGTGACACTGGATGGCAACGGTTATGGCCCGGACAACACTGTTTGGGGCGGTGAGGTCCTGATGACTGACTACCATACCTATGAACGGTTAGCCCATTTTGAACCTCTAGAGATGCCGGGCGGTGATGCGGCAATCCGTGAACCCTGGCGTATGGCGGTCAGCCATCTTTACCGGGCTTTTGGTCCAGGGTTTAAGGAACTGGACCTGCAAATGCTTCATAATCACAGGAGCAACCTTGGAGTTATTCAGCAGATGATTGATAGGTCCATCAACGCACCGCTTACCTCAAGCTGCGGCAGACTTTTTGATGCTGTTGCCGCTCTGCTTGGCCTGCGAGAGTTTGCCAGCTTTGAAGGGCAGGCTGCAGCTGAACTTGAAATGTGCCTTGAGCCAAATGATCATGATCCGGCATTATATGAGTTTGAGGTTGTAAAATCCGATGCCGGGTCCTGGTTATTACCTGTAAAGCCTATCATCAGGGGCGTGGTGCGGGATATTCTGAAAAATAGGGATCCTGCCCGGATAAGCAGACGGTTTCACAACTCGTTGGCCGCTTTGTTTACCAAGGTATGCCGGAAAATCAGGGATCAAAATAATATAAACCAGATTGTTCTTTCCGGCGGCGTTTTCCAAAACTTAAACCTGCATCAACAACTAGAGACAAACCTTAAGGCTCTTTCCTTTAGCGTTTATTCTCATGAGCAGGTGCCGAGCAATGATGGCTGCATTTCTCTGGGGCAAGCTGTTGCCGGCAGGGCGATATATGAGAGAATGAAGGATTTAAGGATTCAAGCAGCCGATGGGTCAAAGGAAATAAAGCTTTAGCTGCTTAATAATTGTTATTAACTTAAACAAATTTTATAAAGTTAATTTTAATCATTTTAAGGGCACTTCACAATGGAATGGCTCAATACATACAGGGACGGCGAGGTTGCCGGAAAACTTGCAGCATTGCTAAAAGAAATGGATGGGCTGCCCGCTGTTCGCTTTATGGAGGTGTGCGGCACACACACTGTATCCATCTGCCGTCATGGGGTCAGGGAGCTGCTGCCTCCTGAAATTACTCTTACATCAGGACCCGGCTGCCCTGTCTGTGTCACAGCCACAGCTGATATCGATACCTTTATCAAGGGTGCAGAGCTGGAAGGCTCAATTATTACAACCTTTGGGGATCTCCTTCGGGTCCCGGGTTCCAGCTCCTCCCTGCAGGGTGCCAGGGCAGAGGGAGCTGATATCAGGATTGTCTACTCCTCCCTTGATGCCCTTGAGGTTGCCAGGCAGAATCCTGGACGCCAGGTGATTTTTCTCGGGGTGGGATTTGAAACCACAACCCCGACAGTAGCAGCGGCTATTCTCACCGCGGAACAGGAAGAACTTCAGAATTTTTCGGTCATCTCATCGCACAAGGTGATGCCACCTGCTCTGGACGCACTGCTGTCAGACCCGGATATTCAGATTGACGGTCTCATCTGTCCCGGCCATGTCTCCATCATGATCGGTGCCGATGCATATGAACCTTTTGTAGAACGATATAAAATTCCTTGTGTAATTGCAGGTTTTGAACCAGTTGACATCCTTAAAGCAGTGCTGATGCTGGCTGAACAGGTTAAAACCGGCAAGCCTCAGGTTGAGATAGCCTATGACCGGGCCGTTACCAGAGAAGGCAACCGTCAGGCCATGAATGTCATGTATACGATATTTGAGCCGGCTGATGCACTCTGGCGGGGCTTGACGGTTATTCCCGGCAGCGGCCTGGAAATCCGGCCGGAATATGATTATTTCAATGCCAGGCAGCGTTTTGACTTAAGTATCAAAGAGGCGAAGGATCCTGCCGGCTGCGCCTGCGGGGATGTTTTAAAATCCATCAAAACTCCGGCGGACTGTAAACTGTTCGGCAAGGCCTGTGTGCCGGAACATCCCATCGGCCCCTGCATGGTCTCAGGTGAAGGGGCCTGTGGCGCCTATTATAAATACCGGCAGACACCGGTGCAGCAGAAATGATCTTCCCGAAAACCGGATATCTGAGGAAACGAATTAATAAAACATTTCGAAACCAGTGTTACTAAATCACTACTAAAAGCCGTTTTACGCAGCCGAGCAGCGAAGAAAAAGGCGGAACAGCGCGAGGACTGCCCGAGCCACTGCAAGTGGTGAGTTTCGCAGCGCCCGGCTTTTTCAAGCAGAGGAGGGCAGTCACGCTTGCGTGACCAAGTGAACGGCTGCACTTTTTTGTTCGTTTTCTTTATGCAAGTTGTCAATCGTCGGCAGTTGTATATTTGCCGACAACGAAAATGAACAGATATAAAAATGATCATTTTGCTTTATTTATCGAAACAAGAGGATGACGATAGGCAATCACACAATGTTCTAAACAACTTACAATATTATATTTTTCAGTTATACAAATTGAGATATGTCCTTTGATTATACCGAAATAATTGATTTTCTGCCAGATGCCACTTTTGTGATTGACAACAGGGGTGTTGTGGTTGCCTGGAATAGGGCAATTGAAAAAATGACCGGCGTTTCTGCGACAGAAATTGTCGGCAAAGGAGATTTTGTTTATGCAGTTCCCTTTTACGGGAAGCAGAGACCAATTCTGATCGATCTGGTGGAAAACCGGAATCCCCAGCTCAGAAAACATTACGATGTCAAGGTGATAGACAATAAGACTCTGCATGCCGAAGCATTTGTTGCTTCGGCTTATGGAGGCAAAGGCGCCTATCTTTCAGGTCTGGCGGCACCCCTCTATGATAAGGATGAGAACTATGTGGGAGCTGTCGAATCCATTCGCGATATAAGCGACCAGAAGCAGGTCGAAGAGACTTTACGGCAACGCACCAGTATGCTTGAGGAGACCATTACGGCATTGAAAGTCCTGCTAAGAGAAAGCGCAGAAGCAAAAGAAGAACTGGAAAAGAAGGTGCTGGCAAATGTAAAAGAACTGATACTTCCTTTTATCAATGAACTTGAATCCACCTTGACCGAGAAATCGCAAAAGGTGTACCTCGAAACCATAAAAACTAATCTTTCGGAAATAACCTCCTCATTTTCAAAAAAACTTTCTTCGCATTATCATGGGCTGACCCCAAGGGAAATCCAGATCGCCGATTTTATCCGCCAGGGAAAATCCAACAAAGAGATGGCCTATCTCCTTAAAATTTCGGTCAGTGCTGTTGATTTCCATCGTCGCAACCTCCGCGAAAAACTAGAAATCAAAGGGAAAAAAATAAACCTTCGCTCCTTCCTGCTTTCACACGTAGGTTAAACCTACCTATAACCTACCAAACTATCCATATTGATTTCTGCGTAATTTCCTTTATTCATGTAAGGTACAGAAACCTAAAATCGGAAGATTTACGTGGTGGGGTTGCAGGACATCCGGGACAGTGAGAATTCCGCCATGTTCAAGTAGGCTGAATATAAAATGTTGCAGGAAACCCGGAAATAGCCTGCCGGCAGGACCTGCGGAGTCTATTGCAGGCAGCTGAAAAAAACTCTCTTAATAAGATCATGTTTTTTAAAAATTTATATTTACATATCAAGACATATTTTTTGTGCAGTTTCTGGCCCCATGGGGTAAATTAGGTATTTCTACGTAAAAAGCTTGCCTTGTCTGCCACATTGTGGTAGTGAGGGCTAAAAAAATACCCCAATACGTTTAAGGGAAATGAGGGTTTAAATCGCCATATCTGGTTTTAACTAAAAAAAATAATTGGAGGGCCATAATGGGTAGGTACAAGGAAATTTTTGCAAAAAGCGTTGAAGAGCCTGAAGCATTCTGGGGCAAGGCTGCGGAGGGTATTGACTGGTATAAAACCTGGGATAAAGTCCTGGATGACTCTACTCCCCCATTCTATCGCTGGTTTGCAGGTGCAGAAATGAATACCTGCTATAATGCTGTAGATCGACACCTTGAGCGAGGCAGAGCAGACCAGGTGGCTATTATTTACGACAGTCCGGTGACAAACACCATTCAAAAGTTCACTTACCAGGAACTTCGTGACCTGGTGGCAACGTTTGCCGGAGTCCTCAAGGGGCAGGGTGTAAAAAAGGGAGATACGGTAATCATTTACATGCCCATGATCCCGCAGGCTGCCATTGCCATGCTGGCCTGTGCCCGTCTCGGCGCCATCCATTCCGTGGTTTTTGGGGGCTTTGCTGCAAACGAACTGGCTATCCGCATAGACCACTCCCAGCCCAAGGTGATCGTTACCGCATCCGGCGCGGTGGAGGGGAAAAAACTCATTGAGTATAAACCGCTGCTTGACAAGGCCATTGAAATTGCCAAGCATACACCTGAGAAATGCATCATATACCAGCGGCCAATGGTTAAGGCACCTCTTAATCATGAGCGGGACCTTGACTGGGAAAAACTGGCCGCGGATGCCGAACCTGCAGAATGTGTCCCGGTAAAGGCAACTGACCCGCTCTATATTCTCTATACGTCAGGTACAACAGGCATGCCAAAAGGCGTGGTCAGGGACAATGGCGGCCATGCTGTAGCCCTCAACTGGAGTATGGAAAACATCTATGATGTGCGCGGCGGTGATGTATACTGGGCGGCCTCTGACGTAGGCTGGGTTGTCGGTCATTCGTATATAATCTATGGCCCGCTCTTAAGAGGCTGCACCACCATTATTTACGAGGGTAAGCCCATCGGCACCCCTGATCCAGGCGCTTTCTGGCGGGTTATTTCCCAGCATGGCGTTAAAGTGCTTTTCACTGCTCCGACCGCCTTCAGGGCCATTAAAAAGGAAGATCCGGATGGCGCCTATTTCAAGGAATATGACCTTTCTGATTTTAAATATCTCTTTCTGGCCGGAGAAAGACTTGATCCTGACACCTACCACTGGGCCTGCAAAATGCTGCACCGCCCGGTCATAGATCACTGGTGGCAGACAGAAACCGGCTGGGCCATTGCAGCAAACTGTATGGGTATTGAACAGATGCCGATCAAACCCGGTTCGCCGACTGTAGCAGTGCCTGGCTATGATGTCTGTATTCTTGATGACAGTGGCAAGGAACTTGGCCCCCACGAGGAAGGTAACGTGGTTGTCAAGCTGCCATTGCCGCCGGGTACCCTTCCCACGCTTTACAAGGATGATGAAAAGTTCCAGCGTTCTTATATGAGCAAGTTTCCGGGCTACTATGAAACCAGTGACGGCGGCTACCTGGATGAGGACGGCTACATCTTTGTTATGGGCCGCGTGGACGATGTTATCAATATCGCCGGCCATCGGCTGTCAACAGGAGCCATGGAGGAAGTTATCGCTACCCACCCAAGTGTAGCGGAATGTGCTGTTTTCGGTACCGACGACCAGCTCAAGGGCCAGCTGCCCGTTGGTCTGGTGGTCCTGAAGGCAGGTGCTGTTCAGGATCCCGATGAGCTCAAAACAGATCTGGTAAAAATGGTACGGAATCAGATAGGTCCTATTGCCTGCTACAAGGAGACATCTATAGTTGCCAGGCTGCCAAAGACCCGATCCGGAAAGATTCTGCGCGGCACCATGCGTGCAATTGCCAATGGCAAGGAGTACCGCATGCCCTCTACCATTGACGACCCCACTACCCTGGATGAGATTACGGCGTCGCTCAAAGAATTGGGCTACCCCAAAAGATAAAACACGCAGTAAGCCGAAAAGGGACGTTTATTCTGTATGCGTCCCTTTGCGGTTATATATATACCTACTGCCACGCAAGATGAGAGATCGGCATGAAGATTCATGAGTACCAGGCCAAAGAACTGTTCCGCAATGCCAACATTCCTGTGCCGGCGGGCGAGGTGGCGTTTTCTGTCGATGAAGCATGTACCACAGCTGAAAATCTGGGCTCTTATCCAGTGGTCATAAAGGCCCAGATCCATGCAGGTGGTCGCGGTAAGGGTGGCGGTGTCAAACTTGCCAACTCCCGTGAAGAGGTAAAAAATATTGCCTCTCATATCCTGAACATGAATCTGGTTACGCCTCAGACCGCTCCTGAGGGGAAACTCGTTAAGAAAATACTGGTGGAAGAAGGGCTCAATATTGCCCGGGAGTTATACCTATCTATTTTACCTGACAGGGCCACAGCTTCTATTGTGATTATGGCCAGCCAGGCCGGCGGCATGGATATCGAAGAGGTGGCAGCAAAAAGCCCGGAGAAAATTATCCGC
>JAFDBU010000021.1 GCA_019313095.1 Deltaproteobacteria bacterium
AACAGGCTGGAACAAACGCATCTACTCTGTCTCAGAAAATTCGACTTATTAACTATATAGCCGAATTCCCTGCTCCTTTTATCTGCATCCGTTCCAGCCTGTTTTATAGTATTAGTAGATAAAACCAAGACAACAATAGATATAACTTAGCCAAGCAGACCATAACTATTATAAATAACAATATGCCTGAGTTACCTGAAGTAGAAGTCATAAAGCGCGGTCTCCAGCAGTACCTGCCGGGACGCAGGGTTATTGCCGTTTCTGCCGGCAATAAAAAGCTGCGACTGCCCATGCCCAGAAAAGACCTGACGGAATACATCAAGGGAGAGCATGTCACAGCGGTTGACAGGCGTGCCAGGTTCCTGCTCATAACCATGGATAACGGGGCCAGGCTTGTCATCCATCTTGGCATGACGGGCAAACTTTCCATTATCCCCCAAGCTTCCCGAAAGGCTAAACATGACCATTTCCGTCTCCTGCTTGATAGCGGGAAGCAACTTGTATTTAATGATATCAGGCGGTTCGGCTTTATCCTGGTGCTGGCCCCGGAAAGAGATTTCAGCAGAACCATGCTTGCAAATTTGGGACCGGAGCCGCTTGATCATGACTTCACCCCGCTTTATCTGCAAAAACTGGCTCAAGGCAAAAACCGGCCGCTTAAGAATTTTCTCATGGACAACCGGACCGTGGCCGGGATCGGTAACATTTATGCCAGCGAGATCATGTTCCAGGCCCGTCTGCGCCCTGAAAAAAAGATCAGCACCCTGACCCGGAAGCAATGGGAACGGGTTGTGGAAAGCTGCCGTTATGTCCTTGAAAAGGCAATTAAAAGCGGAGGCACTTCAATAAGCGACTTTGTCAACGAAAGCGGCAGGAGGGGCTATTTTCAATTGGAATTGCAGACTTACGGCAGACAGGGAAAACCATGCATTTACTGCAATATGCCCATAAAAAAAATAACCATGGCAGGCCGCTCAACTTTTTTCTGCCCACACTGCCAGAAATGAACCGGATCCTGGGTACGGAATATAAACACCAAGTGCTGTTTCAATTAATTATAGAGGGAAACTCTTCAGAGTCACCTGAGAGGGTTTGGGATTAATTTCTCGATGTCAATCTTTGCAAGGTTTTCTCATTGCAACATACTTCTACAAACTCAGTCTTTTTATATTTATGATTACACTTAATTCTTAAGACATATCTTCGCGTCGAATCAGAAAAAGATTCTATCGCCACTATCTCCCAGTATCCTTCAAGTCCCTGCAGGATTACTTTATCTCCCACATTATACTCCAGGTCCATAGCGAGGTTTTAATTTTTTATCTTAAAGTTTTTCTTTTAACGCTGAAAATTGTGACCGCCTCAAGCCACCCCTGACCTAACCTAAAAACTTATAATGAGTTACTACTATATATGCTGTCAACTGAAAATCAAGCCATTCCTGATGATGGTTACTGGTCAAACAAAGCCTGAACATTGGTTATAAAAATGTCCTGCAAAACACCAACCGGGTATTTATGCCAGATAGATGAAGTTACCCTCTTTTACTTTTTCCGGAACATCTCGTTAACTGACACAATAAAATTCCTCCTGTGAGGCGGATTGTACCATAAAATGATCCTATGCCGGCCGGATTTATCAAATTCCTGGGTCTAGTCCAGATCTAAAGAATCTAAATACTCCCTTACCCTGGCAACTGTAAGGATAAAAATCCTGGAGCCGGCCATGATTGTAAAAACATCATCAGCATCTCCGCACAACCGGGCAAACTCCGGGCCGATGGCTGCCGCCGGTTCGGTCGTCTCCGGTTTGCTCTGCAAGGCATTGACGTACCCGTCCAGCCTATTCTTTAAGATTTGAAAGTAATCTATATCATGACCGGTCATAAGGCTTGTTGTCTCAGAAAGCTCTGCAGAAAAGGCATGGATTTTTTTCCAGAAAATTTCCGCAAGCTTCTCCCCGTGAAGGCTGTCTTTTAGAAAAAATGAAATTGACCAGCCTGTCGAGACAATCTTTAAGAGCTGCAGTTCATATTCTACACCTGCAGGTTTGCATTTCGCCTCTTCTGGTAAATGCTCCGCAAATATTTTTATATCCTCACGGTCAACCGCAAAGTCAAACAGATTTTCCCCGGCCTGTTCGATACCGGTTTTGTCATTTTCTGAAAGCCTCATGAAATAATTGATCCAGCTTGGCCGCAGCACCTCCCATTGCCGGTTGCAGAGCACTCCTAAATTCCAGCCCAGATGACTTTTTAGTAGTCCTCATTTAAAAGGGCAATACAAGATTACTTCATTCTGCGGATGCGCACTTCAACTTCCGGAATGTTTTTCAGCAGTTCTATAATTCGCGCTGTCTCGGTCTCACCGTAATGATACGGGTAAAGAACTTTAGGCCTGAAACTTTTGGCTGCATCTGCCACCATTTCAGGAGTCATGGTATAAGGAAGGTTCATGGGCAGAAAAGCATAGTCAATATTTTTTAGTTCTTTCATTTCAGGAGTATTTTCCGTATCTCCTGCAACATAAACTCTTTTGTCACCAAATGTCATGACATAGCCATTGCCTTCTCCCTTGGCATGGAAGACCTCGCCGGTTTCCCTTTTGTGTATCAAATTGTAGGCCGGAACCGCTTCAACCCCTATATCTTCAATATCCAGGACATCTCCATTTTTCATGATTACGCCGTTCTTTACAGACCGGGCACCTATTTCGGTCAGCATAACAATGGTTTTTTCTGTCCGCACCTGTTCCAGGGCAGCAGGGTCAAGATGGTCACGATGATGGTGGGTCAGAAATATAATATCAGCCTGAGGCAGCCTGCTAAAATCCGCAACTTTGCTGAAAGGGTCCACATGGATAATTTTTCCATCATAGGCAAACATCAGTGTGCCATGACCTAAAAAAGTAATTTCAAGTTCCCCGCCGGACGTGCTGATCACATCCTTTTCAAACGGCTCCTGGCCGGATGCCGGCAGAATTGAGCAAAACAGAAAGAATAGGGCGGCAAAAACGGTGCGCGACATGGCTGTTCCTCCTCCGGTTTTTAGGGAAAAACTTATAATCGTGGATTTTACTGAACTGACTAGATGAAAGGGCAGCTAAAGTCAAGGAAAAAGTTGGAGAACGGCTGGACAAAAAAATCGGTCATATTCCACGTAAACCGAAACGCTTTAAGCCTGTTTATTTTGTTAATATAATTAAATAATTATGGTTACGGTTGGAGTTGCAGATTGTCGATCCGTTTTGGCCCGGTTAGGACAAAATACCAAAATTTGTCATTTTCCCGTTATTTCCCCTGAAACTCCTCCAGCATACCAGGTTGACTGGAATATCACTCAGATGCAATTTCCACCTAAATTATTTAAATTACTGATTAAAAATAAAAGGCACGAGGAGGAATTCATTCTTAAGTTTGTTAGGCATGAATATTGCATTTTAAACAGTAACAGTATGATGGAATTTTTTAAAAAATACCATCAGGAGGTGGAAACAATGGACGAAATTGATAAAGTAAGAATGATGGCAGAACTGGTACACGATCATTGTGACCTGAACCATGGCCCCGGTATAAACAATAAGAGTATTGTGGCAGCTGATTATATTGTCATGCCCTTTGGTTACAAGGAAGCCGAAGATAGAGAGGTTGCCGTACGGGAGCTGATCATTCCCGTCTGTTATGAGTGTGTCCTGGCTCTGAAAGGAGATGAATGGACCCTGCTCTACTGCTTTGAATGTGCAGAAAGCCGCTGGGTTTATCGAAAGCTAGCCAAAAACACTTACAGACATCATATTCTCTGGCTGCGGGGTTGTCCGGATTGCTCCAATAAATTCGGAGGGCTGTATTTTACTGATATACCTTTCTACGGTAGCTCAGTTCATCTGGCGATCAATGAGATCAGGATAGCAATGTAAAAGCAGCGTTTCCATCAGAAAACGACCAATATCTTTATTTTTGACGGCCAGTGGTCTGTTCCTCTCCGCGGCTAAAAACTACATTTTTTCCTGAAATAATTTTTTCCCGGCTTTGCCCTTTTTTTCTGTATAAAAAAGTTACACCCGTCAGCAATCCTTCTTGTCCTCAACACAAAACAATATTATATCAAAAAGAAGGTTATATAGTTCTTCTTGAAAAAAAGATTTTGCGCAGCATTTCGGCCGGATGACAAGAAATAAGTGCCCACCTGAAAAACATGGCAGATGAGTCAAAATCTTGATATATGGAAATTGATTGCCGGGCTGGGGATTTTCCTCTTCGGCATGTCCCTGCTCGAACACTCCATCAGAATCCTTTCAGGTAGGACTTTTCGGCGTATGATCCGTCTTTATACCGACGGCAGGATCAGGTCAATCGGCAGCGGTACTCTCGTTACCGCCATCCTCCAGAGCAGTTCCGCCGTATCCCTCATGGTGCTGGCATTTGTCGGCGCCGGGGTTATGACCATGCAGAATGCCATCGGGGTTATCATGGGCTCCAACATCGGCACCACCCTTACGGTGTGGATTGTCGCCATTGTCGGTTTCAAGCTGAAGATTGAAACTTTTGCCCTCCCCTTTATAGGATTTGGCGGTATCGGTCTTATATTCTCTGACTCTGGTTACAAACCCCAATATTACCAGTTCTGCAGGCTCCTCATCGGTTTCGGTTTTCTCTTTCTCGGGCTCGATTATATGAAGAGCAGTGTTGAAAATGTCGGCCAGAATTTTGATTTAAGTATGGTCCCTGATTACGGACTCTGGCTTTACCTTGTTGTCGGCACCCTGCTCACAGCCATAATGCAGGCCAGTGCTGCCAGCATTGCTGTGGTTCTGACTGCGCTGCACAGCGGCCTGATCACCTTTGATATCGGGGTGGCCATGGTGATCGGGGCCAATGTCGGCACGACTATTACTGTATTACTTGGTTCTCTCGGCGGTATAACGGCCAAAAAAAGAGTCGCCTTCAGCCATCTGATATTTAATGTGATTACCGGTATTGTCGCTTTTTTAAGTATTACGGGGCTGGTCTGGTTTGTAACCCGGTTCATTGATATCCGGGCCAACGCAGTCATGGGGCTCGCCCTTTTCCACACCCTTTTCAATATTATCGGCGTTATCCTCTTTTTCCCTTTTACCGGTCCGCTGGCAAAACTTCTCTTCAGGCTTTTTCCTGATCGGAAAGCAATCCTAACCGTATTTATTGATAAAACACCCACGGAGGTAGTTGAGGCAGCTACCTCCGCCTTACGGAAGGAAATACTTCACCTCCTGCAGGAGTGCCAGCTTTACGGCCTGCGCCTTATGAATTTAGACAAACACCTGATTTTTGACGAAGACTTGCCGCTGGAAAAAAGCATCCCCAAAAAACTCACCTTTGAAAGTCTGTATGAAAACATAAAGCTGCTGCATGCCGAGATTTTTGCTTACTATTCCAGGCTGCAGAACCAGAAGCTGGAGGAAGGAGAGGTCAAGGAATTGGAACGGATGATATTCGCCTCCCGCAACATCATGAACTCCAATAAGAATTTTAAGGGTATCCGGCATGATATGGATGAGTTCAACGGTTCGGAAAATGCCTACCTGAACAGTCAGTTTAAAACATTCCGTAAGCGGCTCCTGAAAGTGTATCATGACATGAGAAATATCCAGAGCCTGGAAAGCAGGGAAGAGCAATATCACAGCTTACTTAAGGCCTATGTCAAGATTGAAGAATCTGACAAATTATGTGTTAATGACACCTTAAAGGCCGTGGCTGAGGGGCGAATAAAGAAGTTGGAAATATCTTCCATGCTTCTGGTGAACCGGCTTTTTACCCAGGCCTGCCGCCTG
>JAFDBU010000022.1 GCA_019313095.1 Deltaproteobacteria bacterium
GAAATTTCTGGCCAGCCAGGGACGGGTCGATCTGTGGACACCATTAACCGCAGATGCAGGGGCAAAGTATGATGAAGAGATTGACCTAAACATGTCCAACCTTGAGCCCCTGATAGCCTGTCCTTCTTCACCTGATAACGTGGTCAAGGTGACGGAGGTTGCGGGTAAATCTGTTGCCCAGGTACTGGTGGGTTCCTGTTCAAATTCATCCCTCCGGGATTTAATGATTGTGGCCAAAGTGCTTGAGCGGCATGAAATAAACAGTGATGTCAGTTTTGAAATTAATCCCGGTAGCCGCCAGGTTCTGGAAAACATAACTGCCCAGGGTGATATGCTGACCCTGGTGAAAGCAGGTGCACGGGTGCACCAGGCAGGATGTCTGGGTTGCATCGGTATGGGACAGGCACCGCCGACTGGTGCCATCTCACTGCGTACCTTTCCCCGTAATTTCCCCGGCCGCAGCGGTACAGTGAATGACCAGGTTTACCTGTGCAGCCCGGAGGTGGCGGTTGCCTCAGCTGTAAAAGGTAAGATCACGGATCCACGCGATTTCGGTGAGTACCCTCATTTTGAACTGCCGGAAAAATATCTGCCCGGCGATGGGAGAATTGAGAAGCCGCGGGAGCATGGTGATGATGTGAAGATAATCCGTGGTCCCAATATTGCCCCGTTCCCGGAATTTGAATCATTGGTAGATACGTGGCGCGGTACAATACTGCTGAAGGTGGGGGACAATATCACAACAGATCATATAATGCCGGCCGGGGCCAAGATTTTACCGCTGCGCAGCAATATTCCGGCAATCAGTGAATATGTCTTTAACTCTGTTGACCTGGAATTTATAAAAAGGGCCCGGGATGCTGCGGCAGGAGATTTGGGCGGTATGGTCGTTGGTGGTGAAAATTACGGCCAGGGGTCGTCCAGGGAGCATGCCGCCCTGGCCCCTCGTTTTCTCGGGGTTCAGGTAAAGCTGGTCAAGAGTTTTGCCCGGATTCACAAGGCAAACCTGATTAACTTCGGTATTGTGCCGTTGACCTTTGCTAACCCGGAAGATTATGAGGTGTTTAAACAGGGCGCCAGCGTCGAGATCCCAGATATTCGCCAAAGAATTTCTGCAGGTGAGAAAGTATTTACCGTGATTATCGACAATAGGACGGTCGAAGCCTGTCTTGACGTTTCGGACAGGCATCGGGAGATCCTCCTGGCCGGAGGACTCTTAAACTGGGCTAAAAAGTCTTGATATTATCAATGCAATTTTTTTGCCAGCCCGTCTGCTGCAAGACTGAATGCTGTGAAGCCCGGGCCAGGGCCTATTATGACTGTGGAGGCTGTATTTTTTTTCGGGTACAATTTTTTTAAACTTTACAACTTATTGTTTTTATTTGCTAAATGTTGGTTCCGACTTTGTCGGCTTGTCGGAGAGTACCCAAAAAGTACAAAAAATTGTACCCTGGTGTCCATGTGAACAAAACAGAGCTATGATGAAAACCGCCCCAGTATGGGATTTTTTAGAAAATTATGAATTAGAAGTAAACTGGCACGATACTTGCTTAATATTTATTAAGAGTGATACTCTTATCTCCTTTCTCCTGAAAAAGGTCTGCTTTGTCCCCCAAAGTGGGCCTTTTTCTATTGTACGGTTTGTTATTCCGTTCTGTATAGCAGGGAACTCTTAGATGCATATTCATTCCACTTCGGTTGCACTGCTGAAATGCTCCGGCTATCAGACCCGGGAAATAGCTGAAAAAATTGATCAGCTGTGCAAAGCGGTTGGGTTCCAAGTAAGCAGAGGCACCAGGGTTTTATTAAAGCCGAATCTGTTGAGCGGCAGAAGTGCTGACCATCTGGCCTGCACCCATCCAGTGTTTGTGGCGGCAGCAGCAGAATGGTTTGTGGCTCAGGGCGCCAAGGTTGCTATAGGTGACTCGCCCGCTTTTGGTACGGCGAAAGGCGTTATGCGTGTTATCGGTATTGAGGAAGCTGTTGCGGGGCTGCCGGTTCAGCGCATCAATTTTGAAAACACAAGACGGGTCAGGCTCTCGGAAAAACTTACAGTGAGCCTGGCACGGGCAGCACTTGAATGCGATCTGCTGATAAATCTTCCACGGGTTAAGGCCCATAGCCAGTTATATATGACCCTGGCAGTAAAGAATTATTTCGGCACTGTGGTCGGCTTTCAGAAACCATGCTGGCACCTGCGTTATGGCAGTCATGCAGAACAGTTTGCTTCCCACCTGGTGGATTTGCTGCCAATACTGCCTGCCGGAATAACCCTCCTTGACGGAATTGTCGCCATGCATGGCACCGGTCCCGTTTCAGGCCAGCCATATCCCCTGGGATTAATAGCCGGGGCCGTCAATCCGGTTGCACTTGACACAGCGTTATTGCAGATTTTAGGTCTTGATGCGGCAAAAAGCCCTTTGTGGCTGGAATGTGCAAAACGGGACCTGGCCGGGGCTGATTCCGGACGGCTTGACTATCCGTTGGAAAAACCGGAAGAATTTTTAGTCACGGATTTCAAGGTGCCAAAAGATCTGAAATCTGTTTCATTTAATCCGCTGAGGATGCTGGCCAGTGCCTGCAGACGATATGCGGCACAGGTTAAAGAATCCTCTTGAAAGCCGTAAAGTTAGAGGGTAATCTTCGCTCGGTTTTTATATAAATGACTCCTGTTTATGAACGGTTTAATTTAAATAAAGGGGAAACTTCAGTATAGGGGAAATTCTATGTTTCAACTCAAAGGTAAGGTAGCCTTGATTACTGGTGGTTCAAGAGGTATAGGCCGGGCAATTGCGTTGAAATTTGCCCAGAATGGCGTACACGTGGTTGTCAACTATGTCCGTCATCGCAAGGATGCTGAGAGTACTGCCGCCGATATAGAGAATTGCGGGGTCAAATGCTTTGTAGTTAAAGGAAATGTGGCAAATGATGATGATGTCAGAAACATGTTCGGACGTATTGAGCAAGAGTTCGGCGTTTTGAATTTCATGGTGAGTAATGCAGCATCAGGAGTATTAAAACCGGCTCTTGAATTAAGCAGCCGGCATTGGAATTGGGCCATGGATATTAATGCTAGGGCCTTGTTATCCCTGGCCCGTGAGGGTGTGCCGCTCATGCGGCAGGGAGGCAGGATCATGGCTGTGTCCAGCCTGGGTGCGGTAAGAGCTATTGAAAATTATACAGCGGTAGGGGCTTCAAAGGCAGCACTCGAATCACTGGTGCGTCACCTGGCCGTTGAATTAGGTCCCAAAGGCATCAATGTGAATACCATCAGTGCAGGTGCAGTTGACACCGAAGCCTTGAAAAAATTTCCCAACCGTAAGGAGATCCTGGATACTGCGATCTCTAAAACTCCGTTGGGACGTCTGACCACACCTGAAGACGTTGCTGATATCGCCCTTTTCTTATGCAGCGATCTAGCTACAATGATACAGGGACAGACTATTGTAGTTGATGGTGGCTATTCCATCCGGGGATAAAATAATCAATAACCTGCAACGTAGTGTTATCAATGCTGCAAAGGAGAATATATGCCACGACACAGTTTCCGCTGGTTCAGTTTGGCTCTATTGATACTTCTTGCCGGTGGCTTCATATGGTACAAGATGCGTCCGAAAGAGATAGAGGTGACGGTTGCCCAGGTAACACGCGGGAAGGTTGAAAAAATAGTTGCTAACACCAGGGCCGGTACGCTGAAAGCCTGTCGTAAAGCAAACCTGTCTCCTGGTATAGGAGGCCAGATCAGTATTCTAACAGTTGAAGAAGGAGACAAGGTAGCTGAAGGGCAGTTGCTTGTGGAATTGTGGAATAATGACCTGAAGTCAGAAGCGGCATTGGTTGAAAAAGAAATCAAGGCAGCCGAAGCCAATGCTGCAGCTTCTCTGCTGCAGGCTGAAATTGCCGTTCGGGAAGCGGAGCGCATGAAAAAGCTTGTCAAGGACAACGCTATTTCAGACCAGGACGCGGATAAGGCGGAAACAGAGGCCAAGGTTCGTCAGGCTGCTTACGAGGCGGCTGCAACTGGTATCGCAGCCAGCAGGGCTCGCCTGGCAATGATAAATGCTCAGCTGGAACGCACTATGCTGGTGGCGCCGTTTGATGGAATCATTGCCAAGATAAACGGTGAACTAAACGAGTATGTAACACCTTCA
>JAFDBU010000023.1 GCA_019313095.1 Deltaproteobacteria bacterium
GCTGCCGGATTAATATTCTCGGACGCAAGTGCCTCCTGTAAAACCTTGGCCAGGGCAAGATTAGAGTGAATAGCTTCAGAACCTCCCCGAAGAATTACTGCATTACCGGATTTCAAACACAGTGCGGCTGCATCAACGGTAACATTAGGCCGTGATTCGTAAATCATACCAATAACACCAAGAGGTATGCGCATTCTGCCCACCATAAGACCGTTGGGACGCCGGATCATTTCTTCAATTTCACCAACCGGGTCCGGCAGGGCTGCAACCTCATGCAGTCCGTCAACCATTGTATCTATTACCTTGTCAGTCAAGGCCAGCCTGTCAAGCATCGCCTCCGACAAACCTTTCTCACGACCGGCAAGCAGGTCTTTTTCATTCTCGGACTGGATGAATTCCTTCTGTTCCTGCAGGGTTTCAGCCATACGAAGCAGTACATTGTTTTTCCGTGTTGTAGACTCAAAGGCCAGCTTGCGAGCTGCCTTTTTTGCTGCAACTGCAAGTGATTCAACAGTGTTCTGAACTGACATGTCTTTCTCCATCCTGAAAATTTATTCTTTATTCCTTTTGTTCACAGGATTACAAGGTTGTCCCGGTGAATTACCTCATCGCTGTCCTTATATCCCAGAATCTTTTCAATCTCTCCTGTTTTCAAGCCCTTTATTTTTTCAAGGTCGCTGGAGCCATAGTTGCTCAATCCGGTTGCTATGGCATTGCCCTGGTTATCAAAACACTGTACCGGGGCACCCACTCCGAAACAGCCCTTAACCTCCAGGATACCTGAGGGTAGCAAACTCTTGCCTCCTTGCATCAGGGCTTTGCAGGCGCCTTTATCCAAGACGAGGTGCCCTTTTGGTCTTAAAACATACGCGATCCAATGCTTGCGACTTTGCATTTTTTCTGCCTGAGGCAGAAAAAAGGTGCCGACAGGTTCACAGGCAAAAAGCTGCTCCACTATTCCTTCCACCCCGCCGGAACCGATGAAAGAGCTTCCTCCCCGAGCCGAGACCATCCGGGCAGCCTGGATTTTGCTCTGCATGCCGCCGGTGCCGAGAGCACCTACTACATAACCGGCCATGTCCTGAACCTGTTTATCAACCTTGGCTACGGTATAAACCGGCCTGGCCCCGATATCTAAACTGGGATTACCGGTATATAAACCATCGACATCGGTCAGGCAGATAAACAAATCCGCCTCAATAAGATTTGTAATCAGGGCTCCGAGAGTATCATTATCACCGAATCGCAGTTCTTCTACTGAGACGGTATCATTTTCATTGATAATCGGAATAATGTTCCATTCCAGCAGGGTTAATATTGTGTTGCGTACATTTAAATAACGGTTCCGGTTGGATAGATCATCATGGGTGAGAAGCACCTGGGCCACTTTGTAGCCCAGACGGTCAAAAATATCTTCGTAGGAGCGCATGAGGCTGCTCTGGCCGACTGCTGCAGCACCCTGCTTTTCCTTCAGTTCAAGCTTTCTGTTAATCTGCAGGCCAAGTCTTTTTTTTCCTGCCGCAACAGCACCTGAACTGACAAGTATTACCTCTTTGCCTGATTTTATCAGAAAAGAGATCTCCCGGGTAAGATTTTTCATTACGGCCTGATCAAGCCCGTCTTTTCCGGTTAAAACCGCACTGCCGACTTTGACAACTACACGTCGTGACTTGCCAAGATATAATCTGCGTAAGGCGAAACCTTCTTCTTTGTCAACCTGAAATGTCATAGCAGCTTTACTCTTCTGATAATTTAATAGATTCCCGGTTTCGATAAATTACCCAAACATATTACGCGTCAAGTCCCTCCTCAAGCTTCTCGGTCACGTATTGTTTAAGGGCTTCAATACCTGAACCTGTTAGGGCGGATATTGCAAGCACTGAAATATTCTTTTTTGCAAAAATTGATGTAAGCTTTTCAAGCTGTTTCTCATCTTCCACCAGATCAATTTTGTTTAAGACTATAAGTTTTCTGCGGCCCAACAGTTTTTTATTGAACTTACTCAGCTCTTGCTCAATTGTGTGCTGTTCAGCTATTACTTCACTAATAGGTTTGGATGCATCAAGAATATGCAGGAGCATCCTGGTCCGTTCAATATGTTTCAGGAACTTATGTCCAAGGCCGGCACCAATATGGGCACCTTCAATGAGGCCGGGGATATCCGCAACAATGTGCGGGGCATGGTGTTTAAGCTGCAAAACCCCAAGATGCGGTTCCAGGGTGGTAAAAGGATATGAAGCAATCTTGGGTTGGGCCGCAGACAATTTTGACAGCAGGGTTGATTTGCCGGCATTGGGCAAACCGATAAGTCCCACATCGGCTAAGATTTTCAAGTCGATGCGAAGCCAGCGTTCCTCCCCCGGGATTCCTTTCCCGGCAAACCGGGGAGTCCTGTTTGTACTGCTGGCAAAATGAGTATTGCCGCGACCGCCTTTGCCGCCTTGAGCCACGAGGATCTTCTGTCCGTCAGCAACAAGATCGGCAATAACTTCACTGGTTTCTGAATCTTTAATCAGAGAGCCGGTAGGTACTGATATCACCAGATTCTTGCCATTGCGACCGTGTTTATTCTTGCCCTGCCCGTGTGCTCCTCTTTCAGCCAGAAAATGTGAACGGTAACGGAAATCAATCAGAGAACTCAGCTTTTTTGAAGCTTCAATTATTACATTTCCGCCGTCGCCGCCATCACCCCCGTCAGGGCCACCTTTGGGGACAAATTTTTCCCTGCGAAAGCTGACGCAACCTTTGCCGCCATCCCCGCCTTTAACAAAAAACTTGGCCTCATCAATGAAAGCCATGACGATTATCTGAAGTTTAATTTACATAGTTGGACAGCAATTCTAAGAGTAATTGCTGCCCTGTGAAGAGCGGCAGATATGTCTTTAGTATTCATGCCGCTCTTGTGATTATAAAATTGTAAAGGACACTATTGACTCGGCTGAATTCCAGCGAGTCAACAGTCAAGAAGGGAAATCAGGACTCGTCGGGATAAACGCTTACTCTTTTACGGTTACGGCCAAAATCTTCATAGGCAACAACACCGTCCACCTTGGCATAAAGGGTATAATCCCTCCCAAGACCGACATTCGTTCCCGGATGTATTTTGGTGCCTAATTGACGAACCAGGATATTCCCAGCTTTGACTATTTGACCGCCAAACCTTTTCACACCACGCCGTTGCCCTATACTGTCACGACCGTTTCTTGTGCTGCCGCCTGCTTTTTTATGTGCCATGTGATAAAACCTCTGTGAACTATCCAATTAAACGTATAATCTGTTCTTTCAAACTATAATCCCGGAAATCTCAAGAGCTGTAAACATCTGGCGATGACCACGTTTAACACGATATCCTTTACGCCGTTTCTTTTTAAAAACCAGTACTTTCTTTGCTTTGTCCTGCTCGACTATCCGTGCTGTCACAACTGCTCCGGCAACTGTCGGTTGTCCAATAGTTGCGACATCACCGTCAAAAACAGCAAGTACATCTTTCAACTCGACTGTATCGCCAACATTTCCGGCAATTTTCTCAACCCGAACCAATGATCCGGTTGATACCTGGTACTGCTTTCCACCGGTACGGATTATCGCGTAGCCGGAATCGACTGCTACTTCCTTTCCGGCTTTTTCTCGAGCAGCGCTTTTTTTCTTGCTTAAGGCTTCTTTAACCGGTTTCTCAACAGCTTCAGATTTGGCTGCAGCCTCTAAATCTTCAGGCCTGTCAGCTGCCTGGCTGCTTTTACCTTCTGCAGCTGCTATAAGAAGTTCAATCAGTTCAGCTTTACGGGACTTTTTATTAAATGAAACTCCAAGGCTGGTCAATTCTTCAACCAGTTCTTTAACAGTCATCTTTTCGTAATCTTTCATGATATTTCCCTAATTAACTCTACACGGTAAGTTGTCCCATCTGCATTAATAGTATCCGAGACCTTTACCATTAGGTGTTTTTATTGTCGTTTAAAAAACAGAGTGGGACCGCTTTGTGCCGCAAACTCAGAAACAGGAATTAATAACAAAACCTCTTAATTTGTCAAGTCCAATTTATGTGTCGGCTTGCCTTAACCCTCTGACAAACGTTCAGTTTCTTTTTCCTTTCTTATCCTGCAGGCCATTGCAAATGCTTTGTCTTTCCCGTGCTTGTTTATGGAGACAGATGTCTTGCCCTGTTTGCCGGAAGCTGTGACCCAACTCACCTCATACCTGTTCAATTTTGCATTGTGACGTACACCGACAACACCTGTTTTTGAATTACTGATCGTTACTATATGCTTATCTGTGCGCTGCTTGCCAAGCTTTGACTCTGTTTTATCCCGCCAGGCAAGAGCGGCAAGAAGGCTTGAATATCTACCTCCGCATTTGCGGTCTGAAAAAAACTTTGAATAGGTCTTGCCAAGATATCGTACCCGCACATACCAGCCATGGGTCCTTTTGATATCCTGGTCAATACGGGCTATATCTTTGTGTTTTTCAAGTAAAATCTTGTCGTCCCTCTTCATGCATTTACTCCTCAAATCTGGGTTCCAGACTTACTGTTATCAAATGCTTCATTAAGTTTTTAATTATAAATGCTGCTCTTTCGGTTTACCTTGATGACTCATCGGGAATTTGCAGCAATTGCCGGTCACAAAAAGTCCAACCCGCTGATCAGGAAAAAATATTCTTCACGCCTTTTTTCTAACAGGATTTCAGCAGCATCTTAAAATTATACCGGCAAAACTGCAACCGACGCAACAAATTGGTTAGGTCAATAAATGGCAAGACATTCGTCATTTATCAATGGAATTTTTCGCGAGCCACTATAAACACTGTTTTTTTTCATTACAACCAAAATTTACTAAAAACCATAAAAACTCCTCTGATAATCAACAAGACCTGCCATTATCTTTAAAATATAATGAGGGCAGGAATTGACATTTTTCTAAAATGGAGCCATCTTTTTGTCATCCTGTTCTGTAAAACAATAAACCACCTGGGGTTGAAAGTGTCTGATTTGCAAAAAATGCTCGACGATTTTGTTATAGTTGTAAAAGAATTACGCTCACTAAACGGCTGTCCGTGGGACAGGCAGCAGACCCCTTTATCATTAAAACGTTACCTTGTGGAGGAGACAGATGAACTCCTTGAAGCTATTGATTCCGATGATAAGCAACACGTCAAGGAGGAGTTAGGAGACCTCTTGTATATAATTGTACTCATGGCCCAGATTTATAGCGAAGAGGGTTCTTTTGCTATAAATGATGTTATAGAAACGGTTAAAGCTAAAATGATCCGGCGGCATCCCCATGTTTTCAACAACGAAAAAATTGATTCAATCGCAGAACTCAGAAAAATGTGGCTGGAAATTAAAGACAGCGAAAATGCTGACCGTACTGATCCCAAAAAAAATTGACAATTTCTTTTGCATCAATTAAAAGACCAAATTCGTTTTTCATATTGTAGTTTATTTAATAAACCTTCTCGCTCTCTGCCAGGAAATAGATAGCGAGGGCCACTTCAAAGTCCATGAGGAGGAAAGCATGCGCCGATACGAAACTATTTTTATTGCCAGGCCGAACGTTGGTGAAGATGAGATTGAGGCAATTACCGCCAAAGCCACTTCAACCATTGAAAGTGATGGCGGCACAATTCTCCGGGTTAACAACTGGGGTCTGAAAAAACTCGCCTACCTTATTAAAAAGGAAAACCAGGGATATTACGTCTACATAGATTATGCCGGTGTTCCTGAATCAATTGCGGAAATTGAACGTGTTTTTAGAATCGATGACCGTGTTCTCAAGTATTTAACAGTCAAGCTCGCTGACAACTGTGATCCTGAAGCAGTAAAGGAACAGCTTGCCCAGGAAGAATCTATCCAGGTTCCCGAAGAAGAGGATCTACAGGAAGAGAATTCTGGCTCTGTTGATGGGGATGAGTCTGACTGATTCATTCTTGCTATTTAACAGACCCGACTCGCTTTTTGTTTACCTTTAACTGAAAAATATATGGAGAAACTGCTATGCCACCTAAAAAAAGAATATTCCCCCGGCAGAAAGTGTGCCGTTTTTGTGCAGACAAGAGCCTGCTAATTGACTACAAAGAAGTAAGGACATTACGGAATTTCGTGACCGAAAGAGGCAAAATTATTCCCAGGCGTATATATGGTAATTGCGCCAGGCATCAAAGGAAATTAACTGACGCCATTAAAAAGGCAAGGCAGATTGCCCTGATGCCCTATACCGGATCTACTCAACTGTAAAAAAACAGGTCAAAGAGGTGGCTGCACCATATTTCAAGGGCAGACATACAGGCAATGAAAGTGAGTTTGCAGGCATGCTGACACTGACTGCGATTTTACTTCTTCCCACACTCTTCCCTGATAAAATCGGCTGGCTGGCAATGTTCATTCCCCTGCCTGTCTTTTTCTATCACACCCGATTGGGTGGAAAAAAAAATGGCTTAACCCTCATACGAAATTCTGTTATTCCTGCCACAGGGGGTGCCTTGTTATTCGGTTCACTGCCGAAATTGTTTTTTTCATTAACAATGGTGCCACCTGGAATAGTATTCTCTCATGGGGTTTTTAATCGAAATTCACCTGTTGCCACAGGTTTTATTGGTTTTATGGTCCTGGCAGCTACCTGGTTCCTTTACTGGGCCGCCCTTGCCATTCTGTACCAGACAAGCCCTTATGAAACTTTACTGGTTGAAATAGACCGAGGTTTAAGCAACGGCCTCATGCTTTATGAGGCGTCGGCGGAACTGGCGCCTGAAACCCTGGAAAGGCTGCGACAGGCTGTAAAACTACTGCAGGATTATTTTCCAAAGGTACTACCTGCCCTGCTGATTTCAGCCCTTTTAAGCACCACCTGGCTGAACCTGGCATTCGGTAACTGGCTTCTCAAGAAAAAGAACCGGGAACTAACGCAATGGCCGGAATTTAATGAATGGAAACTACCTGATCCTCTGGTATGGCTGGTAGTTCTGTCTGGCATATTTGTTTTGCTGCAGCCGAAGCCAATAATGATCCTTGGTCTTAACGGCTTAATTATTTGCAGCACGCTGTATTTTTTTCAGGGCCTGGCAATAGCTGCAAGCCTTTTAAACAGATGGTCCGTGCCAGTTTTGATCCGTGTCCTGATTTATGCGTTGATCTTCATTCAAACCTATGGCATCATCATATTGTCATTTCTCGGTTTAGTTGATGTCTGGGCTGATTTTAGAAAACTTAACCATGCCGGTGACAATCAAAACAGTTCTTTTTGATCGTCATGATGCAAATTTTATTCAATTACAACAGAGAACCAATATCATTGCAAAAGGAATTTTTGAGGTAAAAAAATGGAGCTCATTCTTAAAAAAACCGTGGAAACTCTTGGTGAAGAGGGGGATATTGTAAAAGTAAAGCCCGGCTATGCCAGGAATTATCTTATTCCGAAAAAAATGGCTGTTCTCGCCAACAAGGCCAACCTGTCCCAACTGGAGCAGGAAAAAGCATCAATTGAAGCCAGAAGAGAAAAACAGCGGCAGGAAGCTGAGTCGCTTTCACTGAAAATAGCCGGTGCCGTCATTACCATCAAACATCGTGTAGGCGAGGAAGATAAACTTTTCGGTTCTGTCACCGCTGCTGACATCTCAGAAAAACTGGCAGAAATGAATATCCAGATTGATAAGAAAAATATACTTCTTTCAGAACCCCTCAAAACACTTGGTGAATTCAATGTGCCGGTAAAGGTCGGATACCAGATGACTTCTGATATAACGGTTCAGGTCGCTGCCCTGGAGACCGAATAGTAACAAATGAAAAAGGGTGCCCGGGCCATGGAAGCTGGCAGAACAGCATCGAAGCCAACAACACCCTCTAATTCGCATCGTCTGCCGCCCCAGAACCTGGAGGCGGAACAATGCGTACTGGGTTCCATACTGCTGCAGCAGGGTGCACTGGTAAAGATACTGGAGCTTTTGACACCTGAAGATTTCTATCGTGAAGCACACAGGATAATCTTCAGGTCAATGGTGTCTCTTTTCGAAAAGAATGAGCCCCAGGATATCATCACTGTTACCAATGTATTAAACGACAGGAACCAGCTTGATTCAGTTGGCGGTCCGGCCTACCTTTCGACGCTTACCGATATCGTACCGGTTGCAGCCAACATCGTCTACTATGCCCAGATAATCAGGTCAAAGGCTGTCCTGAGAAGTCTCATCGAAACCTGCACTGAAATAGCTTCACGCTGTTACGAAGAACAGGAGGACCTTGACAGCCTGGTCGATGATGCCGAACAGACAATCTTTGAAATCTCCCGTACCAAAAGCAATCAGGACTATCAGTCTCTCAGTAAGATCATCCCGGAAACCTTCAAGAGGGTTGAAAAACTTGCCGAAAAGAAAGAACTCATAACCGGAGTACCGACCGGTTATGACGATCTTGACCGGATAACTTCCGGTCTACAGTCCTCAGATCTGATCATTCTGGCAGGCCGGCCAAGCATGGGTAAGACAGCTCTGGCCATTAATATTGTCCAGAATGCTGCTATTTTTCACAAAATCCCCGTGGCGGTCTTTAGTCTGGAAATGTCCAAAGAACAACTCGGCATGCGCATGTTATGCTCTGTCAGCCGGGTTGATTCACAGGATCTGCGTACCGGTTTCATCCGTGATCCGGACTGGCCCAAGCTTGCCAGAGCCACCGGCATACTTTCAGAAGCGCCGATCTTTATTGATGACACCCCTGCAATCGGCGTACTGGAAATGCGGGCCAAATCCCGGCGTCTGAAAGCGGAACACAATATCGGCCTGGTTGTGGTTGACTACCTGCAGCTCATGCGCGGCAGAGTCAATGCAGAACGCCGCGAACAAGAGATCAGTGAAATTTCAAGGTCATTAAAGGCCATGGCCAAGGAACTCGATCTGCCGGTTATGGCACTTTCACAGTTGAACCGCAGTCTTGAATCCAGACCGAACAAAAGACCTCAGCTCTCTGATCTGCGTGAATCAGGAGCCATTGAACAGGATGCCGATGTTATCTGCTTCCTCTATCGCGATGAAGTCTACAACAAAAGTGAAGATAACCCCAGACGCGGCATTGCAGAGGTAATAATCGGCAAACAGCGTAATGGTCCCACCGGCAGTGTTGATCTCACCTTTATAGACAAATTCACCACTTTTGAAAATTACTCGCATCTCGAAGTTCCTGCTTCGTATGTGGAATCAAACTCATAGTCTGAAACAGCTGCCATGACCTCCCTGCCACAAAAAGACCCGGACCGCTATGATTTCAGTGTTATCGAAACCAAATGGCAAAAGCACTGGCTCGCCGAGCAGACCTTCAAGGTGGGTGAAGATTCTGCGCGCCTGAAATACTACCTGCTTGAAATGTTTCCCTACCCTTCAGGCAGAATTCACATGGGCCATGTGCGAAATTATTCCATTGGTGATGTGATAGCACGTTTTAAAAGAATGCAAGGCTACAATGTCCTTCATCCCATGGGTTGGGATGCTTTTGGCCTGCCGGCTGAAAATGCCGCCCTGAAA
>JAFDBU010000024.1 GCA_019313095.1 Deltaproteobacteria bacterium
CTTGATGCCGGTTCTGGCAAAAGCCGGTTCCACTTCCTTCAGATACGCCCCATGGCAGTCGGCGAGGACCAGTATGAAGTGAGCATTGAACAGGAAGAGATCGACAGGTCCTTTTGTTATTCGAGCAAACCTCTGGGACACGGGGTTAATGATAAAATTAGAGATATTGTCTACGTAATTCCGGAAACATTCAATGCCCGGGAGACCCCTAACATAGCCCGGGACATAAACCGCTTTAACGCCAGGCTTAAAAAAGCCGGAAGACCCTACCTGCTCATCGGCCCCGGCAGATGGGGCTCTGCAGATCCATGGCTTGGCATCCCTGTGCGCTGGGACGACATCGCCGGTGTTGAGACAATAATTGAGCTGCGCAATGATCAACTCGCTGCCGAAGATTCCCAGGGAACCCATTTTTTTCATAATATAACGGCCATGGGAATTAAATACGTCACTGTGACTGAAAATGATGCAAAGCTGCCTGATTTCATCAACTGGCAATGGCTTACTGCATTACCGGCAGCCGAAGAGACGAAACACATCAGGCATGTCCATCTCAGGAAAAACATACTTATCAAGGTTGACAGCGGGACATCGCAATGTGTCATGCTGGCAGGTGAATGACATAATTTTTACATTACATAAGGCACGAAAACGGGAGCAGAATCGATGAACGATATTATAGAAACGATCAGGGAAAAGGACCCGGGAGAGCGGGAATTCCACCAGGCTGTTACTGAAGTGCTGGAATCGGTAAAACCGGTACTGGACCGTAATCCGGAATACCGCAGAGCCGCAGTACTGGAAAGAATTGTAGAGCCTGAACGCGTTATAATTTTCCGGGTGCCGTGGATGGACAATGAGGGGCAGGTCCACGTCAACCGCGGTTTCCGGGTTGAAATGAACAGCGCCATCGGGCCTTACAAAGGCGGTCTGCGTTTTCATCCCTCGGTCAAACTGAGCATCATGAAATTCCTCGCCTTTGAACAGGTCTTTAAAAACAGCCTTACCACCCTTGGAATGGGCGGCGCCAAAGGGGGCTCCGATTTCAATCCCAAGGGTAGGTCAGACCATGAGATCATGCGGTTCTGCCAGAGTTTCATGACCGAATTGTTCCGGTACATCGGCCCTCATACAGATATACCTGCCGGTGATATCGGGGTCGGCGCCCGTGAGATAGGCTATCTTTTCGGGATGTATAAAAAGCTGAAAAACGAATTTACCGGGGTCCTTACCGGCAAAAGCCTCAACTGGGGCGGTAGCCTGGTAAGACCTGAGGCAACGGGCTACGGTTGTGTCTATTTTGCCGCCGAGATGTTAGCGACCCGCAATGAAAACCTGGAAAACAAAACCTGCCTGGTATCCGGGAGCGGCAATGTTGCCCAGTACACCTCTGAAAAAATAATACACCTGGGAGGCAGAGTCGTCACCCTTTCCGATTCATCCGGGTACATTTATGATGAACAGGGTCTTGACCAGGATAAACTTGAATATGTCAAACACCTTAAAAATATAAAACGGGGCCGCATTGAACAGTATGCAGAAAAATACCCGGAATCGCTCTATTTCCAGGCAGATCCGCTGCTGGATCATAACCCGCTCTGGAACCATAAGGCAGACTGTGTTTTCCCCTGTGCCTTTGAAAATGAAATCCAGCAGAAGGATGCACAAAACCTGATCAGTAATGGCGTCCGGTTGGTCTGTGAAGGAGCAAACATGCCGGCAACCCTTGAGGCTGCTGATATTTTTATGAACAGCAATATTCTTTACGGTCCGTCCAAGGCTGCCAATGCCGGAGGCGTTGCTGTTTCAGGCCTGGAAATGGCCCAGAATTCCATGCGGCTGAACTGGCCGGCCGAAGAGGTTAACAACCGTTTGAAAATCATCATGCAGTCAATCCATCAGACCTGCCTCGAGGCAGCGGAAGAATATGGGGAACCCGGCAACTACGTGGCCGGTGCCAATATTGCCGGCTTTGTCAAGGTGGTGAATGCCATGCTCGACCAGGGGCTGGTGTAATACGATTTTCAGGTAATTTGTCAATTCTGATTCTGTTTGTTATAGCGGGAAATCAAGATAGTGGCAAAATCGATTGAGTGCTAACGGTAAAGAGCTTTATTTACCTGAACCCTGCTTTAGGGTGATAACAAATCGAAATTGTCACTCACGCTGCGACCCTGAAGAGAACAGGCATGGTTAAGAAATACGTTTTTTTGGAGCTCCTCGCGGCAAGCCGCGAGGAATCTCCTGAGGTAAGGATGTTGATTTTATAAATGCGCTCACTACCCAGCAGCAAGCTGCGAGGAAGGCGTTCGCTGTCCTGTTCAAAGTAGAATGCATCTCTTTATAGCCTTGTAAGTTCAGCCACATCAAGACCCAATGAAAAACACTGTACTCCGTCCAAACAGTTCTTGATATCCTTCTTGTCAAGATAATGAACTATATCATGACCTCCTTTTTTTGAGACAATGATCCAGGATTTTTTTGCGGTACTGTAATGTGTCTCAATATCAACATCACAGGCCCCTAAATCCGGATTAAGTTCTGTTACTTTTTGACAAACTTCTTCTTTGTTAAACATATTTTCCACCCCCTTTTCCTTCGGCTCTTTTGACCTACATCCTGAAATTCGTATGCACCTCAGAGCAGAAGTCATGAGAGTTGTAAGATTTATTTTTTTTATTTTTCTTATTTAAAAATTAATCTGTCCTTTGATTATGGCAACCCCAAAAGTATCAATTGAGAGTTTCTATTTTTTTA
>JAFDBU010000025.1 GCA_019313095.1 Deltaproteobacteria bacterium
CTCGTGGCGTTAACTGATAGACCCCGAAAACATTATCAGGCAACAGGCTGTTGTTATTGATAAATAGATAAGAACCATAGACATGACGCGGATTTACTTCATGGTTGCTTTTCTGCCAGATCCTTGTGGCCAGCTCTGCAGTTTCATCGTTTAATCTTTTGTGGATCCAGGATTCGGGGTCGGTCCAGTCCAAGGGATGCCGTGGAGTGCCGGTCTGCTCTTCTATGGTTTTGAGCATTTTTTTAATGGTGGACTGGGATATGCCGTCAAAAATCTGCAGTAGATAGCGGACTTCAGAATACAGGGGGAACTGGGGCGTCCTCACTTTGAGTGTCTGTTTACCCATAATTTATCTCCAATAACTGTTTACCCTGTCCCAAGATACATAACTAAAGGGTGTCCGGAGAAAGATGCAAGGATATTAAGGCGTTAAAATGCAGCTCATTCAAACTCACAGGGAGACTTTTGTTTCTGCGCCCTCAGGGGTTACCAGGATCCCTTCTCCGACAGCCTTGCCATTTCTGAACTCTCCAGTAAATTTGCTTCCGTCCGGTTTGGTTAGTGTTCCTGTTCCATGTGGCAGGTCATCCTTCCAGGAGCCTGTGTATGAACCGCCGTCAGCGGTCTTTAATGTTCCCTGGCCGTCATATTTCCCACCCAACCACGCACCGGTATAAATTGTGCCGTCAGGATTTGTCTGGGTGCCGATGCCATTGGGCAGGTCGTTCTGCCATTCACCCTCATATTTTCTACCGTCTGGCAGCAGTAAAACACCGTGGCCGTTATAACTGCCATTAGCAAAGCTGCCTGTATACTTTCGGCCGTCCTTAAAAACAAGTGTGCCTGGGCCGTTTATGCAGTCACCATCCAGACAGTCTCCCTGTTCTGCATTTCTAGG
Source organism: Deltaproteobacteria bacterium (assembly GCA_019313095.1). Lineage (GTDB taxonomy): Bacteria > Desulfobacterota > Desulfobulbia > Desulfobulbales > BM004 > BM004. The sequence goes on from JAFDBU010000025.1 coordinate 899, forward strand.
TAGAAAAAAGAAAAAAGCTGAAATAAGTGCTGCGATCGCTCCTAATAAAATCAGTTTGTTTTTCATAGCCCAAGCGGTCCTGTGCAGGTCTTTTTTTAGAAGGAAAAAAGATGTCCTGATGAGAACTGATAATTATTGATAGATAACGAGCTTTTCGCCCGGATGGATAACCATTTCCGGAGTTAAATCGTTCCAGGCCATCAGAGCTGGCAGAGTTACATTGAATCGCTCTGCAATAGTTGACAGGTTGTCCCCTGTTCTTACAATGTAAATATGCATGTTGTATTCCTGTCGCCATTTTTCTGCCAGAAGTCTAAAACGCGAGTGAAAGCTCTCCCCTCTGCCTTCGGGCACTGCTAGAATATGGGTACCTTTCTGGAGATCGTGCCCCCTGATCTGGGGGTTGAGGTCCTTGATCTCTTTGAAATATGTCCCAGCGGCCTGGGCTACAAGATATAAAGGTGTCCTGCCTGGCAGGCTAAACTTGACCCTGTCAAAGGCCACAGGCGGATAATAATCTTCAGGGTTCAGTTCAAACCCGTATCGGGATGGGTCGGAAAGAATAAGTTTGGCTGCTAAAATCCTAAAAATATAACGCTGGGTCTCTATGGGGAGATAAAATTCATAGTAGCTCTCAGCCTGCTGCAGTGTCATTTCAGCCTGAAGCCTGTCCATCCCAAAGTTATAAGCTGCAGCAGCGAGTGTCCATGAACCGAAAAGATCATAGAGATCCTTTAAATAGGCCACAGCAGCATCGGTGGAACTAAAGAAATTGCGCCGTTCATCCATATTGCGATCCACAATAAGACCATAGTCGCGGCCGGTGCTTCCTATAAACTGCCAATATCCCATGGCGCCTTTGGGTGAGCCTGCGTGGTAAAGCAGAGAACTTTCAATAACAGGAATATACTTAAGATCTTCCGGCATAGCATGTTGTCGGAGTGTCCTTTCAATGTAAGGGAAATAACGGCTGCTACGTTTGAGCCATAAAATGACCTGCGGCCTGTCCCAGAGCATGAGAAGCAGTTCCTTTTCCAGCCTTTCGCGGACCTCGAAATTATCAAGCGGCACAGATTCCCCGCAAAAATCAAGCGGCCCGGCCACCCTGCTGGCCGAAACAAGAGAAGGCAGGGATTCAACGGCAGGTTCCGTTTTTGTTTCTGCCAGAACGCTGCTGCAGAAAAGGCAGAGCAGCATGAAACAGAGGATTAAAAGTTGTTTCATACTGAAAGTTTCCCTTTTGCAGCACGAATCATTTATTTGATGCGGAATAAGATTTTCCATTTCCTGCCTCTTTCGTTCAGCACGACGTCATCCTGGTTGATGGTATCAATGCGGTATCCGGAAACAGCTTCACCCTGACGCAGGATGCTGTTGTTAATAACCGCGATACGCTTTTGTGGGTCTTTTGACCAGGTAATCGCCTGCAGTTTCATTTCCGGATCTTTGAGCACGGGTATTTCAACCTCGTCCGCTTTGATTATTGAGGGTACAGGAGGTTTGATTTCTGCAGCCGTAAATTCTTCAGCGGAAACCGGTTCGATAGCTTCTGGGTTTTGTATTTCAGTTATCGGGCTGGATGAAACGATAACCTCCTGCTCAGCAATAGGCAAAACCGTTTTCTGGATAATTGCCCGTGACGAAGGTTTTGGTAATGTTACTATCGGCGGCTCACGGATAAGATCCGCCGATTCCCCGGAAACAACGATATCTGTCGATGGTTTTTCAGGTTCAAGCGGAATATCTGAACCGTCAGCAGGTTCCACTTTCTGTTGTGAGAAAGATTTACCCGGCATGACAGTTTGAACTTCAGGCTGTTGTTGTTTTTTGTCTGAAAAAAGCCACCAGCCAGCGAGGACTACCAGTCCGCAGGCCATACCGGCCCCGATGATCATTATAAGAAGACCGTTTGATCTTTTGTGGGGCCCGGTATCGGCCAAAGACACAAATTTACTTTCCAGGGATCTGGGTTCATCCAGATGCCTGGGCTCTTTCTCTAGCTTTTTCAGAGCACGAAGTATTGAGCTCAACTGCCATTCTCCGTTCTGGCTGCTTTAAAGTCAGCAAGTGATGGTTTGACAAAATCTGCCATTTCATTAAAGAGGATTATTTTTGTAAATGGACCTACAACACCGTCCACTTCGAACCCCTTTTTGCGTTGTATATCTTCTATGAACTCACGGATGTCCGCATCATAACTGCCACTACTAATATCACCTGTGTAGTTCAGGTCCCGGAGCAGCATCTTGAGTGATTTTACAGTGTTTGGGCATGAATTTTCTCCTATTACTCCCTCAAGCCCGGTGAAGTTTTTCCATACTATGTAAGCTTCACCTGACCAAATTCGGGGAAGAATTCTTCTGTCAACCGTGATAATGTCAC
>JAFDBU010000026.1 GCA_019313095.1 Deltaproteobacteria bacterium
CCTTCCGGGTCATATATTACCGGGAAATCAATGCCAAGTTCGCTGGCAAAGGCTTTAACTTCTTCCACGTTCTTGCCGTCATTATTGATATAGATTATTCCAAGACCTTTGGATCTGTATTTCTTGTAAAAGGCATTAAAAATAGGGGTGTCAGCCTTGCAGTATGGACAGTCGATCAGGAAAAATCTGACAATTACTGGTTTGCCCCCGTGTGAGGAGAGTTTGAAAGTTTTATTTTCAAGGTCTATGCCTGAAAAAGGAGGGATTGTATCACCGACCCTTATGGGCTTCGACTTACCGCCCGAACATGAGTTCAATGTCAGGATAGCGGCGGTAACAGCCAGAATAGCCAGAATATATTGTACTGTCTTCATTGATTCCGTGACTCTGAAGTTTTTTGCGGATGAACAAAATGCATAGTACCAACCGATATCGTTTCCGCATTATTACGGTAAAATGTAAACGAAACAATTGCATTAGGCAAGGCAGAGTCTTGCCAGGTAATTTTTTCTCTGAATATATAATTAAGCAGAGGGCCGGGAAAAAGTAAGGGAAAAAACTTGCTACAAAACAGGCTGCAGAGTATCTTGCTGTACTTGTTGATCTTATCAGGTATCATTGTTTTTCTATGGTTGTGTTCTATATTGTAATTTTGATTGGAAGGTTAAATTTAACAAAAAGGAGGATTTTAATTATGCGTCTGTTTCGCGATGTATGCATCCTTTTCTTGGTGATGCTTTTCAGTTTCAGCACCCTGGCCCTTGCTGAAGTGGAGAAGGGCGCTTCAAGAACAATCAAACTTGAAGCTAAACCGATAGATATGACCACTACAGCTGACGGTAAGTATACCTTTGTGCTGGCTGAGGGCGGCAAGGTCCTTATTATCGACGGCAGCGGTCAGGTCAAAGATACTCTCAAAGTAAGCGAATCAGCTATGAGTATAGGGACTTCACCTGATGGTTCTTTCCTGCTGCTGGCTGACAGTGCGGCAAATACTCTTGAAATTGTTCAGATCAGTTTTGTTGTTGATATCGATGTTACCGGTCTTCCCTTCAAGGGACCGGCTGATGCACCGGTGGTGGTTGCAGTATTCAGCGACTATCAATGACCTTACTGCTCAAAGGTTGAACCTTTACTCGAGCAGGTGCTCGAGCAGTATCCGAATGATGTCAAGCTGGTTTTCAAGAATTTTCCTCTGGAAAGAATCCATAAATCAGCGCGGGCTGCGTCAATAGCAGCCCTAGCTGCAAATCAGCAGGGTAAGTTTTGGGAGTTTCATGGCGAACTGTTTAAGAATTATAACAAGTTGAGTGATGAAAAGATTGATGAAATAGCGCAAACACTGGAACTTGATATGGCACAGTTCAAGCAGGACAGGGAAAGTCCTGCTCTGACAGCCATGGTTCAGCGTGACCTTAAAGACGGCGTTGATGCAGGAGTACGGGGCACCCCGACCATTTTTGTTAATGGGCGCCTGCTGCAGCAGAGAAGTCTGCCAGGCTTCAAGCAGGTCATAGATGAAGAGTTGGCAAAGAAAAAATAACATGGCCTTGCGATATTGTATCAGGGGTATCGTTTAAAAGGGGTGAAATGAAAAGCTTCCGCAAAGAACTCTGGTTTAATGTTCCGAAAAGACGCGCATTTATAAATATCACGCCACAGGTGGAGGAATGCCTGCGGGAAAGTGGTATCACGGAAGGCCTTGTTCTCTGTAACGCGATGCATATCACAGCAAGTGTTTTCATAAATGATGATGAATCCGGTCTGCATCATGATTACGAAGTCTGGCTTGAAAAGCTGGCTCCACATGAGCCCGTATCGCAATACCGCCATAACGGTTATGAAGATAATGCCGATGCCCATCTGAAGCGTCAGGTGATGGGACGGGAGGTTGTTGTTGCAATAACCGAAGGAAAACTTGACTTTGGTACCTGGGAGCAGATATTTTACGGCGAGTTTGATGGCGGCCGTAAAAAAAGGGTACTGGTAAAAATAATTGGCGCGTAACGCAAATCGCTAAAAATATTTGTCTTCAAGGACTCAAACCGGTTGCAGTCTGCCATGCAATCTAAAGTTTGAGTCCTTTTTGTTTTATTGAAGGGTCGGTTTATGGATTTTTTTGAAATAATTGCCATTCTGCTAACCCTCTCCGCCTTTTTCAGTTTTATCAACTACAAATTGCTGAGGCTGCCCAACACCATCGGCCTCATGCTGATAGTGCTCCTTTTTTCCTTACTGCTGATTGCGATCGGCTGGTTTGTGCCGGACTCAAAACAATGGGCCGTTGCAATGCTCATCCAGATTGATTTTGATGAAACTCTGCTGCACGGCATGCTCGGTTTCCTGCTTTTTGCCGGTGCACTGCATGTCAACATAAATGACCTGCGGCAGCAGTACAGGATTATCCTAGGCCTGGCAACTGCCGGCATAGTCATTTCAACCATCCTGGTCGGTGTCACAGGCTGGTGGCTGTTCAACCTTCTCGGACTCAATGTCCCGTTCATCTATTGCCTGCTCTTCGGTGCTCTGATCTCGCCGACAGATCCTATAGCTGTCCTGGGTATTCTAAAAAAGGCCGGCACTCCCAAAAGTCTGGAAATAAAAATCGTTGGAGAATCACTGATCAATGATGGGGTGGGTGTCGTAATTTTTCTTATTCTTCTTGAAATGGCCGGAGGTGGCAATGGTACGGGTTTTGCCAGAGTTTTTACCCTTTTTATCCAAGAGGCAGTTGGAGGAGGTTTACTTGGCCTGGGGACAGGGATGCTGGCTTACTGGATGCTGAAGCAGGTGGATAATTACCAGGTTGAAATATTAATCACCCTCGGCTTGGTCACCGGAGGATATGCCCTGGCTGACAATATGCATCTGTCCGCACCTATTGCTATTGTCGTGGCAGGTCTGCTTATCGGCAATCATGGCCGGAGCTTTGCCATGTCAGCGCATACCAGGCAGAATCTTGACACTTTCTGGCAACTTGCAGATGAGGTACTGAATGCGGTCCTTTTCTTGTTGATAGGCCTTGAAGTCATGGTTTTAAGCTACAACTGGCTGAGCTTTGCCGGTGCTCTTTTGGGCATTGTTGCAGTGCTTTCCGCCCGCCTGGTCAGTGTTTCAATCCCAATTTACATATTAAAAATGTTTCGGACTTTCAGTCCCCATGTTGTAAAAATCCTTACCTGGGGAGGATTGCGGGGCGGTATTTCCATAGCCCTGGCATTGTCATTGCCTGCAGGTCCGCACCGGGATACCCTTTTGGCAGTTACCTATGGGGTTGTTGTTTTTTCGATTCTTGTTCAGGGGTTGACCATCAGCACCTTTCTGAAGATACTCCAGAAAGGATGAGATTTCAGGCGGAATCATCAGGGAGAAACCAGTGTGGTGTTTTATAGAATTGAGCCACCATTTTCTTTATTGCGTTAAGAGTTCTAAAGTAAATTCCCAAACATTTCATCAGCCTCTATTTGAAGCCTTCTGTTCAGTTCAACGAATTGCTCCATTAAGTCCATGGCAAAAGAAGTTAGGATTGAACCTTTGCCCTTTCTGACCACAAGTTTTTTGCCAATTCGATCTTCAGATTCTCTTATCCTGCACCAGACGGAACGATAGCTCATTGAAAGTTCCGCTGCTGCAAGGTTCATGGATCCTAGGCGGTTGATAGCCTCAAGTATGCGCAAACGGCCAAGGCCAAAGGCAACTTTACCGGAACCGTCTTCAATCCATATCTTGGATCGTACGACGAATTTATTTTTCAGGTTTTCCATCATTTTGTCTATCTTTTTTGGATTATGCTTTAATAATAGATGGTTAAATTATGTCGATATTGACATAATTGCATGTTTTGAGCATAATGCCAACATACAAATTTTTACAACTTCAGATAAGTTAAAACTACGCCGGGATAGCCCAGGGATTTGATAAAAAATAAACTGAGGATTTAGAAATGGAGAAAAAGAGGGTATTTCAAAAATGTATTGTTGGGCTAGTCTTTTTTATTTCATTTCTATGTAGTGATATCTTTTTTACATTGCCCCAGAGTTATGCTGCCGAAGAAGGGGAAACCCTTTTGATGGCTACTACAACAAGCACGGATAATACCGGACTGCTGGATTACCTCATGCCTTCCTTTACCGCAAAAACAGGGATAGGTATCCGCTGGACATCCACCGGCACCGGCAAGGCCCTGAAGCTTGGCGAGAATTGCGACGTGGACGTTCTCCTGGTGCATGCTCTCCAGGC
>JAFDBU010000027.1 GCA_019313095.1 Deltaproteobacteria bacterium
GATTGCTGTGAGCGATGGTCTTTACCGGCCAGGTTGACGCGGATGTCGGCCACGTTGCCTCCCCGACGCAGAAAATAATGTCGCACCAGGCCGTTAAAATTGTAGGGCGCGGCAGTACCGATATAAGCCTGGTAATCTGTTACTTCCGGCACAGTTTTCAGGAATTCCCCCATTTCCCGGGTAAGGGCAGCTGTCTCTTCCAGGGTGGAGCCTTCAGGCATGTCGATTATCACCTGCAGCTCACTTTTGTTATCAAAGGGTAACATCTTGACAGTGACTTTTTTAAGCGGCAGCAGGAGCAGGGCCATACCAAGCAGCAGTCCGACAAGCAGTAGCATAACAATCCTTTTAACCAGACTGTCCAGAAGCGGGCCGATAATATTTTTGTAGCTCCTGAAGAGCCTGCTGTCCGCTTCGGATTTTGTCCCATCATGCCTTACATTCCTTAAAACCAGATAGCTTAGCCAGGGGCTCACAATAAATGCCACCAGGAGTGAAAAAAGCATGGCTGCCGAAGCACCGACAGGTATCGGTCTCATGTACGGTCCCATAAGGCCTGAGACGAAGGCCATGGGTAGAAGGGCTGCAATCACTGCAAAAGTGGCAAGAATAGTGGGGCTGCCCACCTCATCCACGGCCAGGACGGCAGTGAGCGGATTAACGCGGTGCAGCTTGAAATGGCGGTGAATGTTTTCCACAACCACGATGGCATCATCCACAAGAATACCTATGGAGAAGATCAGGGCAAAGAGGGTGACCCGGTTCAGGGTATAGCCGTATAGATAGTTGATCAACAGGGTCAGGGCCAGGGTAACCGGCACTGCAACACCGACAACCACTGCTTCACGCCAGCCCAGGGTGAAGGCAATGAGAATGATGACGGAAACAGTCGCAATGAGCATATGTTTTAATAGTTCATCTGATTTTTCCTTGGCTGTCTCGCCATAATCCCGAGTCACCGTAACCTGCAGATCGGCCGGGATCAGCTTGCCTTTGAGGGCCTCTACCTTTTGCAGGGCCTCATGGGCAACAGTAGAGGCATTGGCGCCTTTTTTCTTTGAAACTGCAATGGTAACCGCCTCAAACTGGCCCGCTGCCGGTGCCAGATCTTTTTCTGCCGCGGCAGGACCAAGCCCCATGAAAACGTAATGAGCAGGTTCTTCCGGGCCGTCCGTCAATTCTGCAACATCGCGCAGATATACCGGTTTGGAGTTGTAGACCCCGAAAATTACAGAAGCGACATCCTCCAGGTCTGCCAGGAAGCCGCCTGTTTCAACAATGAATTCCCGGTTGCCTGCTGGAAAGGTACCAGAAGGAAGCATAAAATTAGCCTGCTGCAGGGCCTGCATGATCTGCAGGGAAGATGTCTGATAGGCCTTCAGCCGCGCCTGATCCAGATTTATAACCACCTGGCGCTTCTGGCCGCCGATTAAGGAAAATTCAGATACATCCTGATCCTTTTTGAGCTCCTCGGCCAGTTCTACCCCTATCCTGCGTAGTTCGTAGCCCGTGTAGCGATTTTCAGCATCCCAGAGGGTCAGGGTCAGGATCGGCACATCATCAATCGACTTGGGCCTGACAAGAGGCTGGGTTACACCGGGAGGTATCTTATCAAAATTGGCCATCAGTTTGTTATAGAGTTTGACAATGGAGTCCTCCATGTCCTCCCCGACAAAAAAACGGACAATAGTGAGGTTCATGCCCGGCTTGACAATGGAATAAATATATTCCACCCCTTTGATTTCCCAGAGAAACTTCTCCATAGGGCGGGTGACACGTTCTTCTACCTCCCGGGCTGAGGCACCGGGGTATGCGACCATGACATCTATCATGGGGACCACAATCTGGGGTTCCTCTTCACGCGGCGTTACAGCCACTGCAAAAAGGCCAAGGAGCAGAGAGGCTAAAACCATCAGGGGTGTCAGTTTAGACCTGATAAAGGTTCGGGCTATTCTGCCTGATATACCGATCTTTGCCATACTAATTCTCCGTCTGCAGTATGGAGCCGTCCACAATTTCTGAAACGTTGTCTGAGATTATTGTATCGCCCGGTTTCAGTCCGGACAGAATTTCTACCTTGCCGTCAAATTGTCTGCCGGTACGTACGAGCCGATAGGTAATAATCTTTTTGGAATCGACTGTATAAACCCCGGTAAGCTGACCTTTGCTAACCAGCGTTTCAACAGGTAACAGTATAAGCTCCTGTTGTCCGACCGGGATTCTGATCCTGGCAAAAAGACCACTGCGCAGCTTTTTTTCAGCCGGCAGATCAATGAATACCGTAAAGCTCCTTGAACGGGGATCAACCGCCGGCACCGCTTCAGAGATTTTTCCCTGCAGTTTCATCTTGAGGGCATTTATTTCAACTTCAACATTCAGGCCAGGGGTAATCTGCCCGGCAAGACTCTCATCAATTTCAGCTTCAAGCCTGTAGCCGGATGTATCTTCAATCGTTAACAGGCGGATGCCGGGCATGGCCATGGTACCGGGATCGATAAATTTTGCCGTTACAACGCCGTCAACCGGAGATACTATTTTCGTAAAACCCAGGTAAACCCTGGCTTCTGCCAAACCTGCCTCGGTGCGCTTGACCATTTCCTGAAGCCGACCATATTCTATGGAAGCCACCTTTTTCTGCGTTTCGATTTTATCAAATTCCTGGAGAGATAATGCTTTTTCATCGTAGAGATTTTTAAAGCGGCTGTAAGTGGTTTCCGCCAGAATTTTATTCTGTTCCGCCGCATCGAGGGCCTGGAGAGCCTCCCGATAGGCGGCTTCTGCAGCTGCCACCTTGTTGTTGATATCTGCAGAATCTATGACAATAAGCAACTGGCCGGTCTTGACCCTGTCCCCTTCCCTGACGGCTATTGTTGCAACAAGTCCCATAATACGGCTCGATATTGTGCTTTCAACTTCTGGAGCAACCGTTGCCATGGTTTCGTGGAATAAGGGAGTCTTGTCAAGTCCAACTACCATGGTCCCAGCACCGGAAAACACCGGGCGAACCACCGCGGCAGTACCCGGTTCTATTTTATCCTGGCAGCCTGTCAACGTCAGCACAAGAAGCGCTGCTGCGATAAGTCCTGTTTTATTCATCTGTCTGCCTCCGGAAATGTCGCATATGTATTTTTGTTAATCATTTTCAGATTTTACAGCTTCAAGCCCAAGTTCCTGCAGGATGATGCCGCTTTCGAAACAAAGTTTCAAGGTGGCAAGCTGCTGTTCTTTCTCACGCATCAGCAGATTTATTCTTGCCTGGTCAAGGCTGACCTGGGAGTCAAGCAGATCCACCATCGGGGAGAGTGAATTCTCGTAGCGGATCCTGACGAGTCTCTGGCCTTCCCGGGCACTAGTCAGGGCTGACCGGGCCAGGGCAAGATTTTTTTCAGCTTCTTCAACTCCGAGAAATGACTCATATACCAGAAATGCTGCGGCATCCATGAGCTGGATCATACGTTCCCTGGTCTCTGCCACCTGGTAATGGGCTTTCTGTTTTTCATGCTGCCGTTTTGCACCGTCAAAAAGTTCCCATTTAAACAGGGCGAAAACCTGCCAGCTTTCGCCGTTACTGCCAAAGGGCACCTCTTCGTCATTTAACTGAAATGATGAACCGACCCCGAGGGTGGGAATATATGCAGCTTTGTTGAGCCTGACATTGTTTCGGGCGTTTTCAAAGTGCAGCTGCATGGATTGGATGTCACGACGCAACTCGACATTTTTGGTATAAAATTCCAGATCGCGCAGGGTTACGTCCAGGTCTTCATCAGTCGTGCTGATGGATTGATCAAGGCCAAGCATGAGCCCCAGTGAGCGCCGGGTGACTTTGAGGTTTTTCTCAGCGCTTACCAGTTTCTGTTCCGCTTCACTCACCGCGGTCGCGGCTCGCAGAGTATCGGCATAAAGCCCCAGGCCGTTGTCGTAGCTTACCTCTGCTATGCGCAGGTGTTCGGAGGCGTCTTCAAGGCCTTTTTGCGCCACCAGTATATATTCCTCTGCCAACTGGGCCATCAGAAAGGTCCGGGCCACCTGCAGGGCCAGAGCCTCCTGGCTGCGGTAAAACTCCTCCTTATGGGCAGCATAGGCTGTCTCGCTCATTTCAATTCCAATTGCGGCCTGCATAGCCAGGAGGGGCTGAAAAAAAGCAAGGGTCGTCTGGAAATCATTTTCCGGAGCAGGATCATTGAGGGAGCCGATGTCCAGGTCCTGCATGCTGAAACGCTCCTGGTTCAACTTGGACATGAAGACATAGGTTGGATTGTCTGTCCGCAGAAAGCGCTCCTCCAGGCTGATTTGGGGCCTGAGGTTA
>JAFDBU010000028.1 GCA_019313095.1 Deltaproteobacteria bacterium
CACCCCGCGTCATGTGAGCGCAACATACTACAGGAATTGCCAGAAAAGTCAAGTAGTCAAAACGAATATTATGCCTAATTCCCAAGGATAGTTTTCATCTTTTCAAGGAGGTGGGCAGGGAATTTGGTCAGTCTTCCATTCCTGTCCACAGAGGCATTTACCGTAAAGCCTTTGGCCAGAAGTGTTCTTTTCCCGTCATCCTCCTTTCTAAAGATGCGGTAGCTAAAACGGCAGGAGACATTCCTCAGTTCATTTATTGAAGTCTCGATAATCAGGAGGTCATCATAGTGGGCAGGGGCATTGTATCTGACATAGGATTCGGTGACCGGCAGCACCAGTCCCTGTTCTTCGATCTCGTGATAGGAAATCTTTACCAGGTCACGCATATATTCGGTGCGGCCCAACTCAAAATAACGCAAATAGTTGCCATAGTAAACTATGGCAGCGGCATCGGTGTCACCATAAAGTACTCTGTATTCCGCCCGGTGAATGGGCTCCCTCATGGTTGTCTTCATGGAAGCTTTCCATCTTTTTGCAGCAGTTTATTGAAAAACTCCAGACCACTGTTAAGCAGGATACCGGTCTTCTCGCCGTTTTTTTCCGAAAAGTTTAGTCCGCTCTGAGGAGCCTGTTGCCTGGAATCATAAAGGATGACCGGCACAGGATGTCCGGAATGGGTTCGCATGCTTATGGGAGTATAATGATCCATGCAGACAACCAGCCTAAACTCCGGACTGTGGTTCATGGACTTCAGCCCTTCCCAAATTGGTTTGACTATCCTGGAATCAAAATCTTCGATGGCCTGTATCTTGTCAGAAATGTTGCCCTGATGCCCCGCCTCATCAGGTGCTTCCACATGGACGAAGACAAAGTCCCTGTGGGCCAGTGCTTCAAGCGCAGCAGTTGCCTTGCCTTCATAATTTGTATCAAGGTAGCCTGTGGCCCCCTCAACATTGATGATATCCAGGCCGCCATAAACACCGATACCTTTCAGCAGGTCAACCGCTGAGATCATACTTCCCTGGAGGCCGAATTGTGTCTCTATTGTGGGCATGGTTGGGGCCCTCCCTTCGCCCCATAGCCAGATGCCGTTGGCTACAGGCTCCCCGTTTTGTAAACGCCGCTTATTTACCGGGTGATTTTCAAGAATTGTGCAGGCTGATTCCAACATGAGCCGCAGGTCCGGGTACTGCAGATATCTTTTCCAGAATACAGTGACATCTTTGCCGATGTAGTCATGGGGCGGGACGGTTATGAGGTCCGACAGATTATTTTTGTATATCATCAGGTGCCGATAGCTTATGCCCGGATAAAAACGGAACAGATCAGCCCCTAGCTTCTCTTGGAGTCCGTTGATGAGGATACCTGACTCGGTGGTTGGTATATGACCGGCACTGAAATCGACCATGATTAATGAATCGGGGTTATTTTTTTTCAGGGTCACCAGGTTGCAGCGATAAGCAGTCTCACCTTCACCCAGTTCAATGCCCATGCTGGCAGCCTCGAGCGGTGCGCGACCAGTGTAGAATTTTTGGGGTTCATAACCCAGAAGAGACAGGTTGGCTATATCGCTGCCCGGCTGCATATTGACCGGTATGGTCTGCAGTCTGAACAGTTCGCCATGCCGGCAAAGTTTGTCTATGGTGGGGGTGTCTGCAGCTTCAAGAGGTGTCCTGAAGCCCAGTTCGGCTATGGGCAGGTCACCCATACCGTCACCTACTAGAATGATGTATTTCATTTTTTCTGAAGAGTTCAAGAGTTTAAAAGGGGCCGAGGATTGTAGGATTCTAGGGGCCAAGGACGTCAAGGTTATTTTATTGAGAACTGGATTACCATTACAGTTAAACTCGTTCCCTGACACTTAATATCAAGGAAAGAAAACTCAATTTACTTGGAAGTCTTTTTCCCTGGAAACCTCGAACCCTTGAATCCTTGAATCCTGTTTTTTACTCATCTCCATTTTCAGCAAGGATCCTTATCTTTACGGTCTGGTCTGTGACAACATCAAGTGCATCAATTTCTGCAATTGCTTCCTGAACGGCAGCCTCATCGGCTTCATGGGTCAGAATAACCAGAGGTACAGCCTCCTTATGTCCCCTGCCTTTCTGGATAACCGATTCGATGCTAATGGAATGTTTGCCTAAAACTCCAGAGATGGTTGAAAGCACCCCTGGCTTGTCCTGGGCTGTCATCCTGAAATAATAGGGGCAGTGCAGCTCTTTCAGGGGTGTAATTGTCCTTTCAGTAAAATGGGCCGGAAGATAGGAAAGAGAAGGCACGCGCTGTACAGCGTCAGTTAAAATATCCCGTGCTATATCAACCACATCTGCCACAACCGCACTGCCGGTCGGCATCATGCCGGCGCCAAGCCCGTAAAGTACTATATTTCCGACCATGTCTCCCTTGAAATGAATGGCATTATAGGCGCCATTGATATTTGCCAGCAAATGTTTCTCGGGGACCATGGTGGGATGGACTCTGGCTTCTACATGATCTCCATGATTACGGCTGATGGCGAGCAGTTTTATGCGGTAGCCGAATTCCCTCGCAAAATCTATATCTACCGGTTGGATAAGCGAGATGCCCTCGGTTGTTACCTGGTCAAGATGTATGTGTGTGCCAAAGGCAATTGTCATGAGAATAACCAGTTTATGGGCTGTGTCAATCCCCTCTATATCATAGGTGGGATCAGCCTCAGCAAAACCCTTTGCCTGGGCATCTTTGAGCACCTCCTCAAACGGTATGGCATGATCAGTCATCTGGGTAAGGATGTAGTTTGCTGTACCGTTCATGATTCCCATGATGGAGAGAATACTGTTCCCGACCAATCCTTCCTTCAGCGATTTGATCACCGGGATACCGCCACCGACACTCGCCTCAAAACCCACCTCAACACCTTTGTCGGCCGCGGCTTCAAATATTTCTTTGCCGTGCAGGGAGAGCAGGGCCTTATTGGCTGTTACCACGTGTTTTCCGTGCTCGATTGCCTTCAATATAAAAGATTTGGCCGGCTCTATCCCGCCGATAAGCTCAACAACAATATTGATTTCCGGGTCATTAAATATATCATTAGCATCCTTGGTAAGAATTACCCTGCCGTCCTGGCTGATATGGTCCGGCAGGGTCTCAATCATGATGTCAGCTACCTTGCTCAGCCGGATACTGATGCCTGTTCTTTTCTCCAGCCGGTCCTGCTGTTCGTAAAGAACCTGGGCCAGGCCGCTGCCCACAGTACCGAAGCCGATTAAACCGATCTTTATTTCCTGCATACAAAAAACTCCTGAAAGTCCTATTACAATGTTAAAAATGAACAAAGAAAGCTCTTTGGAAGCCTATATACAATCATTTTATTCGCAAGGGTACAAGAAATACATTCTTTGCACATCGATGTCAAAAAATAAGTGTGGAAGAAACAAGGGTTCAAGGGCACAGGTGTCCAGGATTCAAGGTAAATGACATGAAAAAATCAAGGACAGCATTCTCCAATGAATATATGCTTGCAGTAAAAAG
>JAFDBU010000029.1 GCA_019313095.1 Deltaproteobacteria bacterium
GAGTGGGAAGTTGGTATTTGAAGCTGAAGCGGATGATCTTTTGATCATCAAAACACCTGGAGGGGGTGGCTGGGGGCAGACCACCGGTTGAGATGACCCGCCGCCCGCTCACATGAAACTAATTAATTGCCGATACTTTCTAATTGAAGAGCGCAGTTACTCTTCTGATTCATAATATTCTGCACATCCTGCTTGCTGAGAACCGTATTCTCTGCCTTGAGCATATAGACGATACAGTCTTTGCATATGTTGAAGGCTTTTCGGTAATCGTCCATCTCATTGGCAATCTCCCAGCAATTCAGGTCGGGACGTTTTCTTGCCGGACAATCTTCCGTTCCCTCACATTTCATGATTTCCCAACAGGGCCAGTCGCTATTTGGTACCATTTACAATCCCCCTTGCTTTTAGTGAAACCATACTGAAGCTACATGTTATAAACATACCCAATTTATTTCTGAAATCTCGGCGAAGGTGGTAATAAACCATTAAAAAATAAAGCTGTCAAGTGCACTTATAAGATTATCCCGGCCCATTCCGGTTTTAGCTGAAAACAGAACTCTATTAGATTTTGACACCCCGAAGCCGGCATCAAGTATAGCTGCATTCTTGCTGCGCTGGTTAGCTGAAAGTTTGTCCGCCTTGGTATAGATCAGCAGGTAAGGCTTGTTACAATTTCGAAGCCAATCCACCAATTGCAGGTCGACAGTCTTGACTTCATGACGCAGATCAACAATGACAACCACACACTTTAAGTTTTCCCTGGTCTCCAGGTAGGCAGTTATAAGATTTTGCCAGGAGGCTTGCATCTTTTTGGACACCCTGGCATAACCATATCCCGGCAGATCAACGAGATAGATACTGTTATCTAGCAAAAAAAAATTAAGGCTCTGCGTTTTACCCGGCTTAGCGCTGGTCTTAACTAGATTCCTGCGCTTGACAAGGCAGTTCAACAAACTGGATTTGCCGACATTTGAACGGCCGGCAAATGCTATCTCCGGGATCCCCTGCGGAGGGAGCTGTTTGAGATCAAATACACTTGTCAGGAACCTGACATCTGCAAAACTCTGGTTCGAAATTTCTGTCACTGTAACAAATACCGTCAGATTTCAGGAAATCCTCGGGGCTTATGGCATAAAGAAACTAAATGACCTTGTTCAGGCCGTATTCAATGATGCCTTCCGCGCCACTTTTTATGAGTTTGGGTATCAGCTCACGCACCTGGTGTTCAGAAATCACCGTTTCAACAGAATACCACTCGCTATTATAAAGATTAGCT
This sequence comes from Deltaproteobacteria bacterium, assembly GCA_019313095.1. GTDB lineage: Bacteria > Desulfobacterota > Desulfobulbia > Desulfobulbales > BM004 > BM004. Next base: position 1,277 of record JAFDBU010000029.1, read on the forward strand.
ATGGTCGGCGCATTCATACTCGGTAGAATTTCAATAACCTTTTCAAGCTGGCTGACCGGAACATTCATCTTCAGGCCAACTATTTTATCTGCCCTGAGCGCGCCTTGGAGCAGGAGAACTATATTTCCTATTTTCTCCCTTTTCCAGGGATCCTGCCAAGCTGTTTTATTGACAATAAACTGGGTGTTGGAAGTCATCATCTCGTAGATGATCCGCAAACCATGCGCCTTGATGGTACTCTCTGTTTCTGTCACCTCAACAACGGCATCAGCCAATCCTGAAACAACCTTTGCCTCAGTGGCACCCCAAGAAAACTCGATTTCCACATTGATATTTTTCTGTGCAAAAAACTTTCGGGTATAGTGGACTAATTCAGTCGCTATTTTTTTACCCTCAAGATCCTCCAGTTTCTCAATATTTGAATCTCCTGGGACGGCTACTACCCAGCGGGTAGGCCTCTTGCTGACTTTCGAATAGACCAGATCCGCCACAACAACAACATCCGATTCATTTTCCAATATCCAGTCTTTGCCAGTAATACCGGCATCAATTACACCCTGTTCTACATAACGTGACATTTCCTGGGCCCGGCAGATTGAACAGGCCAGTTCCTCATCATCAATTTCGGGGAAATAACTGCGGCTGGACAGTTTTATCCGCCAACCTGACTTTTCAAACAGTTCAATTGTCGCATTCTCAAGGCTTCCTTTCGGAATTCCCAACTTCAATACACTCATTTTTTATATACCTCTCTGGGATCAAATACGGGCTCATCTATTATTTCAAATTCTTCTCCTGCCGCCTGCTTAAAAAAACAACTGCGATGCCCTGTATGGCAGGCTGCACCGCCAAGCTGTTCAACCTGGTAGATAACAGTATCATTATCACAGTCTACCAAAATTGTTTTTATGAGCTGCTGATGGCCGGAGGTTTCTCCTTTCAACCACAGCTCGCTTCTTGAACGACTCCAATAATGGGCTTTGCCTGTTTTCAGGGTCCTTTTCCAGGCAAGTTCGTTTATGTAAGCCAGCATCAGAACTTCTTTCGTCTCAAAGTCCTGGACAATAGCAGGCAGCAGGCCGTTTCCCTTGTCAAAACGCAAAGTCAGCATACCATCCTCTTCATCTCCCGGTTCTGCGGAACCGCTGCCACTGTTTTCTATACCCATAAAGTGTATTATGCAGGCAGTGCGGAATTTACAGTACTCATTCGGGCGACGGCAGCGCGCATTATCACGGCTCACCTCTTCCTTATACTTTTCACAAAAAAGATCCATTACTTTTGTTACAATAAATTAATAAAATGTTAACAGCTATAAGATCATTAAGTTGTCTCATGTCACCTTTTTATAAATGACACAACAACAGAAATTATAGGTTGTAACCCTATCCTGTGCCGCTGAGCATCCAAACTGTTGCCGGGATAAGACGGTATAACTGTCTGATCCGCCCCAGGCAGAGAGTTTTTTACCGTCCAGGCAACA
>JAFDBU010000030.1 GCA_019313095.1 Deltaproteobacteria bacterium
AACCCGGGCACCGATTCCATCCTTGGCCAGTTTGTCGGCAGCCTCAAGGGCAAGTTTCACTTCGGAGCCGCTGGCAAGAATTATGGCATCGGGTACACCGTCAACATTCTTGAGCACGTAGGCTCCTTGCTGTAATGATTTAGCCGGACCCAGCACGGACCGGTCAAGGGTTGGTACGGATTGTCTTGTCAGGGCCAACACGGTTGGTCCCTTGTTGTTTTTTACAGCGTATTTCCATGCTTCAGCTGTTTCGTTGGCATCGGCGGGCCGGAGAACGGTAAGATTGGGCATGGCCCGCAGGGAGGCCAGATGCTCAACCGGCTGATGGGTCGGTCCGTCTTCACCAAGTCCTATACTGTCGTGGGTCAGGACGTAGATAACCTGCTTTTTAATCAGGCAGGCAAGACGTATGGCCGGGCGCATATAATCGGAAAAAATCAGGAAGGTGCCGCCATATGGAATGAGGCCGCCGTGAAGGGCCATGCCGTTGAGAACAGCTGTCATACCGAATTCGCGGACACCGAAATGTATGTTGCGCTGGTCACAGGAGCCTGGCTGAAAGCTTCTTTCGTTGTCGATAAGGGTTTTGTTGGAAGGAGCAAGGTCGGCCGAGCCTCCCATCAGAGCCGGAACACTCTTGGCAATGGCGTTCAGCACGACCCCTGAGGTGACCCGGGTAGCCTTGCCTTTTGGGTCTGCCGGAAAATCAGGGATATCTTTGTCCCAACCTGATGGCAGTTCGCCTTTAAGCTGCCTTTCGAATCGGACGCCTTCCTCTGGAAATTCCTTCAGGTAGTTTCTGAATGAATCGGTCCAGGACAATTCAAGCTCCAGCCCCTTTTCAACACATGTTCTGAAGTGGCTCAAGGCTTCGTCGGGAATAAAGAATGGCGGTTCCTGCGGCCAGCCAAGTTTTTCCTTAGTAAGTTTTCTTTCCTCATCACCAAGCGGTTCGCCATGGGCCTTGGGGTTGTCCTGACGATTGGGACTGCCATAGCCGATGTTGGTGCGCACTGCGATCAAAGAAGGACGTTCCGTTTCATTACGGGCTGTTTCCAGGGCTTTTTCGATGGCAGCAAGGTCGTTGCCTTCACTGACCTGCAGGGCCTGCCAGCCGTAGGCCTCAAAACGTTTCAAGGTGTTATCGGTAAAGGTCAGATCACATTTACCCTCTATGCATATCTTGTTGTCGTCATAGAGATAGATCAACTTGCCCAGTCCCAGGTGTCCGGCCAGGGAGGCAGCTTCATGGGAAATGCCTTCCATTATATCGCCGTCACTCACAATACCGTAGGTAAAATGGTTGACGATTTTATGTCCAGGCCTGTTATACCTGGCTGCCAGATGACATTCGGCAATAGCCATGCCGACCCCCATGGCAAATCCCTGCCCAAGAGGGCCGGTGGTAGTTTCGACGCCGGGAGTGTCGCCGTATTCAGGATGTCCCGGAGTTTTGCTACCCCATTGACGGAATTTTTTTATTTCATCCAGGGAAAGATCGTAGCCGCTTAAGTGGAGCAGGCTGTAAAGCAGCATGGAACCGTGGCCGGCAGACAATACAAAACGGTCCCTGTCTGGCCAGCCGGGATTGTTTGGACTGTGGCGCAGGAATTTCGTCCAGAGGACATATGCCATGGACGCTGCTCCCATGGGCATGCCGGGGTGGCCGGAGTTTGCCTGCTGGACGGCGTCAACAGCGAGAAAGCGGATAGTATTAATGCACAGTTCATCAAGGGAGTTTTGTTGTACGTTCATGTAAGTCCTCTATGGAGAAATTTATATATAAAAATAAAATGTATATTCGGATTTTGTTATGTATCGCATTAAAACATATTTCACAAGAGTTGAGTCAATCTTTGTGACCGGTTTTTATTTACTGAGCAATTTGAATAACAGTGACGGGTCAGTAGTCGGAATTTTGCAGCTGTAACCCTGACAGACATACGCTGTTGCCTTGCCGTTAATCAGAGTGTGATCAGTTGTATAAGGGGCCAGTGCCGCCAGCCGGTCAGTTTGATCGGCGGGATGTTTTAGCAGCACAACAACATCGGGTAAGAAATTTTCTTCCAGTAGTGCGAGCATTTCTTTCGTGTCCCGGGCTTTCGGATCTCCCACAATCACAAGTTCTGTTGTTGGGGAGAGGACGAAATATAAACTTGCGAGGAACTGTGTATAGCCGCTGGGGATCTCCCGAATGGTATCAGAGAAGGCCTGGATGAGAAGTGTGGCTTTCGTGCCGAGATCAGGATCTGCGGTGATTCGTTCCAGCCGCAGAAGATTATATAAGGCAATAGAATTGCCGGAGGGCAGGGCCCCGTCGTAAATTTCTTTTGGCCTGATGATAAGGGATTCTCCATCCTCCGGTGTAAGAAAGAACCCCCCATCTTTATCATCCCAGAAGAGTTCCAGCATACGTTTATTCAATTGAACGGCCTGTTCCAGGATTTCCGGTTTAAAACTTGCGGCATACAGTTCGAGCAGTCCCCAGACAACATAGGCATAATCACAAAGCATTCCGTCAATTGCCGCTTCGCCGTCGCGATAACGGTGTTTGAGTCTGCCATTTTGACACAGGGATGACAGGACAAAATGCGCCCCTTTTTCGGCAGCATCAATATAGGTTTTATCAGCAAGGATGCGGCCGCCAAGGGCCAGGGCCCCGAACATCAGGCCGTTCCAGTCGGTGAGAATTTTGTCATCCTTGTGGGGATGGATTCTCTTTTCCCGACGAGTGAAAAGTTTTTCTCTTATTTCATCATGTTTATTGGAGATATCACCCTGGTCCTGTGTAGAATCACCTCCAACGCTGGAAAAGGTATTGTTACAATAGAAAATATTTTCACCTGTCTTTGCACCGCTTGCTTCATCATGAAAATTGCCGTCTGTTTTTATATTATATAAATCCTGGATAAAATCGGCCTCTTCAGGATTCAATACCTCTTTGATCTCACGAAGGCTCCAGACATAAAATTTTCCCTCAATACCCTCACTGTCTGCATCTTCAGCCGAATAAAATCCACCTTCAGGAGCTTTCATGTCGCGTAATACATAAGTAAAAATTTCATGCACTGCCTGTTTAAAGAGAGGTTTGCCTGTTACCTGATAAGCTTCCAGGTAGGGAATTGCCAGCAGGGCCTGATCATAGAGCATTTTTTCAAAATGAGGCAGCAGCCATTTTTCATCTGTTGAGTACCGATGAAATCCGTAACCAACCTGATCAAATATACCGCCATGCCTCATGGAGGTCAGGGTGTGTTCCACCATGTTAAGGGCCTGATCATTGCCGGTCATTTTCCAGTAGCGCAGCAAAAAGGTTAAATTATGCGGGGTGGGAAACTTGGGAGATTTGCTGAAACCTCCGTGAATGCTGTCATATCTGTTGGAGAGTTCCCTGAAAGCAGTGTGCAGTAAATCCAGGCCGGGTTTACTGCCCGGGGTGGAACTGTATTGCTGCTGCAGTATTTCATGGATTTTGGCGGTAGACTGATCCACTTCTTCCCGCCTGTTGTGCCAGATGTTCTGCAACCTGGGAATCAGGTCAATCATGCCGGGTCTTCCGTGTCGGGTATGTTTGGCAAAATATGTCCCGGCAAAAAAAGGTTTTTTATCAGGTGTCATGATAATGGTCAGCGGCCAGCCGCCACTGCCTGTCATCATGGAGCAGACGGTCATATAGATATTATCAATATCAGGCCTTTCTTCCCGATCAACTTTAATACAGACATAAGCGTTATTAAGCAGTCGGGCCACCTCCTCATCCTCAAAGGACTCCCGTTCCATAACATGGCACCAGTGGCAGGTGGAGTAGCCGATAGATAAGAATACCGGCTTGTCTTCTTCAGCTGCCCTGGTAAAAGCCTCATCAGACCAGGGATACCAGTCAACTGGGTTCTGGGCGTGCTGTAGGAGGTATGGGCTTTTTTCGTGTGCAAGTCTGTTGGCCATTTTAAGTGAATATCCTTTGTAATTGATGGTGATTTATGAAGGGAATGAGTTGAGATATATAATATCAGGACTTTATTGCTATACTGTTCAAAGCAACTGCAAATAACAATAAATAATTCTCAAAGCTATGACAAAATAATCTTTTGAAATACTCATCTACTGCCAGCAGGCAATTGGTGTGATACCTTGACTTTGTAGGGAAAAAGCCTAACTTTTAATTATAATCTATTAAGATATATTGTGATGGTCGGAATTCAGTATGAGAAGAAGGAGTTTAGGAATATGAAGAGAATAGTCACCAAAAAGGTAAAAATATCCGCATTATTTGTTCTGCTGGTGGGGGTATTTGTTGCCGGTTGCACCCCGCAAACAGGAAGCAATACACGAACTTACTATGAAAACTTGCGTTTTGTGCCACGTATCCATGTTGAGGATAACTCATTCGGCGTAACGAGCGGGGCAGAATATCGAGGTTGCGGTTACGATGAGTATTATGATGGTTACTGGTGCCCGAAGAATTAGCAGTTGTTTTTAAGAAAAATATCAGAGTTTATTGCGGTAAACAATGCGGTATATCCTGCCACTGTAATAATCGGAAACGAGCATGGATCCGTCTGACATAAGTTCAACATCAACAGGTCTGCCAAGAATACGATTTTTCTGCAGCCAGCCCTGGGAAAAGATTTCATAACTGATAGGTTTTGAATTTTTCAACCTGACA
>JAFDBU010000031.1 GCA_019313095.1 Deltaproteobacteria bacterium
CCCATAAACAGGAGAAGCATTAGATATATCAACAGGCTCCTATTACAGTATAATTTTCGTTTTTTGTTCGGTTGCTTTTTCATTTGATCACCTCCCGTCATTTCTCACCTGGGTTGGGGAGCCGTACAATACTTTCGGTGAATGCAGAAAAGTAGGGTTCAAACTTCTCCAGGTCATGCTTAAGTGCGGAATGAATCGATATCGTTAATGTGTCAAGGATGGCAATGGCATTCAGCGGTGAGTCGTTTTCACAGAACTCTCGCAACCTCTTGCATATCTGGGTGTTGACGATGTGGACATTGTTGTAAATGGTTTCAAGTCTGCCAAAATCGGTAGGGATGCAGCCGGATTTCTTATGTATGAAATACTGAGCCAAAAGGAACATCGTCGTTGCCCGGTAAATTGTCTCATCAGTATCGGCAAAAGGAAGATGCGATCTTGACATTGGTCTAAAATACGCAGTATGCGGACAACCGCTTGTCGGTATTATCAGACCCATCAATGACCGTAATGCTCTTTGCATTGTAATGTGTGCAGAAACAACCCTGTTTTTATGTTCTACCCGGGCGTCCACTTTATCGTATGACAGAAAATTATGTAACTTAGAGATGACACTGTCTATGGCACTTGCAAGAGGGCAGAAAGGGACTTCCTTTTCATTGAGGGGGCAATGACTGCACTTGTGGAATCCGAGTTTTGTCCATTCACTTGTCCCGCCACTCGGACTGAGTAAAGAAAAGTCTTCTTTATCAAAAACCAGATCAACCGTGAAATCCATGTCGGTTGATTTCAGGTTGTATGAGATGGAGGTTGTTTCACGCATGTGCTGGCAGGCTCTCACGCTTTCTTTATGTCTAGTTCATGACTGTAGTACAGGAGGTCGTGTTAAGGTGATGGGCAGTTTGATCAAAACAGTTACGCCATTTTGTCCTGCATTGGTAATTGAAATGTCACCGCCGTGATCAAAGAGAATTTGTCTGCACAACGCCAGGCCCAGGCCCATTTTCCCTGTTTTAGTTGACATGAACGGCTGTATGGCTTCTGTTGTTGACAATCCTTTAAACCCGCCGCCGGTATCTTTAAATTCAATATGGATATTATCCCAGCAAAGCCGCACCTTGATTGAAATATCACCACCGGTATCTGTCATTGCTTCAAGGCTGTTTTCAAGAATGTGCCAGAGTGCCTGACGAATCAACGACCGATCAATATACATTGCCGGCAATTCCTCAGCCATACTGATATTTACCGTAATCCCGACCAGGAGGGCCTCGGTTTTAACCGCCTTGCACCAGTTCTCCAGAAACTCCTTCATGTCAGTTAAACTGAATTGCGGCTTCAGGGGGCGAACCACATCGCAGATATCACTGATCAACTCCTCGATATGCTGCACCTGATGGCTGATATTTTTTAACTTTTTCCTGCAGCCATGGGGGAGGTCTATCCTGGTCATCATCCTGCGGACCAAGCCCCCGATGATCATCAAAGGATTACGAAGTTCATGGGTCATGCGGTAAGAGATTTCACCAATTGCGGCCATTGTATCCAAATGGGATACTTTTTTTTCCAGGTAAAGTTTTTCTTCCTGGACCGCAATTATTTCCCAGAGAAACAGGGCCCCGACATGATCAAGGACCTTGATGCTGTCTAGCTTGTTTTTGAGGATCTCCGCCAATACTGTATCATCACCGGTCAGTTCAATGATGAGATCAATTTTTTCGTTTTGCAGAAAAGGCTTAAAGTCAGAAGTCGTAGGTATACCCAGACGGTCTGCATGGCTCCGGCCGATAGCATCAGCGTCGGTATCAGCCACTCCAACTATTAACGGCTTAAAATGGACGGGGGGATAAGATTTCAGGAGATTGAGGATGTCATAACACCCCTTCCCGCCTCCGACAAAGGCTACAGTGATGACTTGCTTGTTCATAGGGAACGCCCACATGTGGTCTGCGCTCCAGTCTCTGCTATTATGCCTGCTTTTTACAAACAGTTAGAAAGCTGAAACGCCAGATATGCCTGCCACATTACTGACAATGGATATTGTATCCCAACACAGAGACTTATGCCAGTATAAATACCTACAAATATTTATTTTTAAATATTGAGAAATGGGGCGCTGTGAATTACTTGACTTATCCGGTCTGCAACTGTCATGATTTGGCCTTCCCGGAGTTACCTTTTTATCGGGCCATCTCGAGCATAGCCAGTACAAGATTCTCAGCTCCTGCCCCTATCTGATCCACCCTGGCATCAAGCATGTAGCATGGGGTGGTCACGACCTTATTTTCGCGATCTACAACAATCTCCCCATGAGTGGTCTTGGTATGGCTGGCACCCATTTGGGCAATAGCCGCTTCTGTTGCAGCATCTTCACCTATGGTGATTTCGACCTGACCCAGAATCTTTGCTATGATTGCCGGGGCAATGCAAAGCGCCCCAATAGGTTTTCCCAGGGCTGCCGTATCACGCACCGCCCTTTCAACATCCTGGTTGACAAAACAGTGTGGGCCGTCAAAGGCAAAAGTTGACAGATTCTTTGCTGCTCCCAGTCCGCCCGGCATGATGATCCCGTCGTAGTCCTCAGCATCATACTCCTTGAGGTTCTTGATGTTGCCCCGGGCAATCCGGGCTGACTCGACCAGAACATTGCGGCTTTCATCCATTTCCTGGCCGGTAATGAAATTAAGAACATGATGCTGGGGTATATCCGGGGCAAAACACTGGAACTCAGCTCCATGTTTGTGAATGGCCCACAGGGTCATCACCGACTCATGGATCTCGGCCCCATCCTTGTTGCCGCAGCCGGAAAGGATTACTGCAAACTTCTTCGTGTCACCCATTTCACGCCTCCTGGTTTTGGAAAGTGGTTTTTAAATACTGTAGAATCCGGTATCTGAAGTGCCTAAGGACTCTGCAGTGGCTAAAACTGATCTTTTATTATAGTTTGACTTTAGTCACTCGACATTTTTGTCGTTATACAAAAATTAACCACGATGATTGGCAGACAGTCACCTGTACCCTATAATTCTTTGAGACTGTAAACCTCGGGCAGCTGCCGGAACTTCTCCCTGCAGTCAAGTCCATACCCCACCAGAAAGCCGCTCTGCACCTGAAAGCCCACGTAATGTAAAACTATATCGACCTCACGCCTTTCCTTCTTGTCAATCAGTACGCAAATGCGGACCGAATTCGCCCCGCGCTCCTCAAAAGACCGGCTCAGGTGCATCAGGGTGTGCCCGGTGTCAACAATATCTTCGACAATGAGTATGTCCCTGCCCCGGGTTTCAAGTTCAATATCTTTTGTAAACCGGAGCAAACCTGCAGTTGTGCCCATGCCATAACTGGCTACCCTGACAAAATCGATTTCAAACTCATGCTTTATTTCCCGCACCAGATCTGCCATAAACATAAAGGCGCCATTCAGGATCCCCACAACGAGGAGCCGGCTGTTCTCATAATCCTTTGTAATGGCCGCACCAAGCTCTCTGACTCGTCTGGAAATGTCTTTCTGGGAGATGACAATCTTTTTTTCTGCCATGGTTGATATCCTGGAACGGGGTAAGAAGTTTTTAAAAATGTAGTTTTCTTTTTGTGCTATCTCAAGAATTATTTTGCAACTCTCATAGAACGAACCTGTTTAATAAAGCAGCCGAATACAATATAGTGTTTCTCGGTAAAAGGTGGCAAATTCCTGTTTTTTGAACGCAATAATGCCTATAATGTCTGATATCGTATAAAAAATGAACAAAATGATAAATAATTCGCTTTTTATTACCGGCACAGACACATCTGTCGGCAAGACATTTGTCGGTGCCAGGTTCCTGGAATTTTTAAAAACAAAGGGCATACAGGCCGGCTATCAAAAATGGATTGCTACGGGTGTTGAGGCAGAGGTGCCGGAAGACCTGGCTCTCTGCCTGGATGCAGCCGGTATTTCCCCGACGCCTGAACTTGCTGCTCAGCATGTCCCGTATTGTTTCAGGTTTCCTGCTTCACCGCATCTGGCTGCGGAAATGGAGGACAGGACTGTTGCGGCAGAACATATCATAGAAAATTATAAGGCTCTTGCGTCCAGGTATGAGTGGCTTATCGTTGAAGGAGTGGGCGGCCTGATGGTCCCTTTGCGACGGGACCTGCTCTTGGTCGATCTGCTGGCCCAACTTCAGCCAAAGACTTTGGTCGTGGCCAGAAGTGGTCTTGGCACCCTGAATCATACCCTGCTTACCCTTGAAGCTTTACGCCATAGACAAATTCCGGTTCTTGGCGTTGTTTTTTCCGATTCTGCTGCTGAGGAAGACGAAATGCTGGTGCAGGATAATATGCAGACCATAGAAGAGATCGGCCTGGTCAGGGTATTTGGCCGGCTGCAGAGGCACAGGAGTGCTTCGGATGCCAGGAGTGCATTTATGCCCATCGGACATGCCATTTTGGAGCAGCTGCACCATACAAAATAGTAAAAAATTGGACTTTTGAAATTTATAGGTAGAACTACTGGTTTTTTTATGATATGTTTTTCGCCTGTCGTATTGACAAAGAATAGTGTTTTATGTACTTTCGTCAGGTCGCATAACCTAATTGCAAAGAGTAATTGACACAGAGCTAAAACCCTAACCATTTTATATTATTACAAAAGAGGTTTCTTATGTCTGTGACGACCAAGGAAATCACCCCTGGCTTTAATTCTGAAGTAACAAAGGTAGAGGGTGGCCAATATCTCAACCGCTGTTTTTCCTGCGGAGCCTGCAGCGGCATCTGCCCAGTGAGCCAGGCAATTTCAGACTTTGATCCCCGCAAGATCATCCATATGGTGCGCATGGGCTTAAAGGACAGACTGTTGAAGTCTGATCTGCTCTGGTTTTGCTCCCAGTGCAAAAGCTGCGTTTTTGTCTGCCCGCAGGATGTCCGCTTTGCCGAGATTGTCAAAGCGCTCTGGGACATGGCTTATGAGCAGGGCTATATTAATGACCAGGATATTCTGGATAAAGGCAAGGCGGCCTGGGTTGTGCGTGATAAATGTGTATCCTGTCTTACCTGTGTGCGCGTCTGCCCCTGGGAAATTCCCAAAATTGATGCAGAGGGTGTCGCCACCATTGATGTCAGGGAATGCAAGGCCTGCGGTATCTGTCCGGCAGAGTGTCCGGCCCAGGCTATTATGCTTAATCAGTCCCAGGATGAAGTACTGATCGCTGCCTGCGGCAGTAAATAAGACCACCTTTTTTGGCTGGAGTGTACAATGAGTGATTTTAAACCAAATATCAGAGCATTTTGTTGTCATTACACCTCACAGCAAACCTGTGCAGAAGGACCAGAAGGTCTCAAGGATGATGGATTTCCCGAAAGTGTATCTTTATTCAGGGTGCCGTGTACCGGCAAAATTCAGGTAAGTGCTCTCCTGCAGGCCTTTGAGGATGGTGCGGATGCAGTTTATGTTGTCGGTTGTCCCGTTGACAGCTGCCATAATGTAAAAGGCAGCCAGCGGGCAGCAAAAAGGGTCGGTGCAGTCAAGCAGGCTTTAAGCGAACTCGACGTTGAGCCTGAGCGTATTGAGATGTTTCACCTGGAAAGGGGTTTTCACCCTGAGTTTGTTGCAGTGGCCCAGGAAATGGATAAAAAAATAAAAAAATTAGGGCCGAGCCCGCTCAAAGGAGAATCAGCATGATAATTGCCGAGCGAAAGCCTCTTGCAGAGATAGTAGAAATGACCAAAGATCACGAAAAGATTCTGGTCCTGGGATGCCGTGGATGTGTTACTGTGTGTTCTGCCGGCGGCGACAGGGAGGTTGAACTGCTGGCCTCGCTTCTCCGTCTTGGTGCCAAAAAAGAAGGGCGTACGCTTGAGGTCCGGGAAGGGAGCCTGGTCCGCCAGTGTGACAAGGAATACATTGACAGTCTTGATGACTGGAAAAATGACTATGATGCCATCGTGTCCATGGCCTGCGGGGTCGGGGTAAACTTTATCGCGAATCTGCGTCCCTCAACCGTGGTGTATCCAGCTGTCAATACCTCTTTTTTCGGTGGCTCTCCTGAACAAGGTTTCTGGACTGAGCAGTGTGCCGGCTGCGGCAACTGTGTTCTGCACCTGACCGGCGGCCTTTGTCCTGTTGCCCGCTGCGCCAAAAGTCTGATGAACGGTCCCTGCGGCGGTTCACAGAATGGTAAGTGCGAGATCCACAAAGAGGTTGACTGTATCTGGCAGATGATCCACGACCGTCTTGAGCATCTCGGCCGCAAAGAACAGATGCTCGAAGTTGCACCAATCCGAGACTGGCGGCCGGCCGGACATGGTGGCCCGCGAAAGGCCGTCCGCGACGATCTTAGCGTCTAAAGGATTTTTCATGCCGCCTGTTCTGGTATTTATAGGTAAACCGAACTGCGGCAAAACCACCCTCATCGAAAAACTTATTCCAGCCCTTGTTATGAAAGGGCTCTGGATAGGTACCATCAAACACCATCACGGTGATATCCAGATGGATATACCCGGCAAGGATACCTGGCGCCACAAACAGGCCGGCGCCCAGGCGGTTCTTTTATCGTCACCCACCGGTATCGGATTTATTCAGGATGTTACCGAGGATACTCCCGTTGAAGTCCTTGCCGAACGTTTTTTCCAGGACTTTGATCTCGTCATAGCCGAAGGCTTCAAGTGGACCGCTCTGCCCAAAATTGAAGTTTTCAGAAGTTCGGTTTACGATGAGCCCATGCAGGACCCTGACCCAAGGCTTATTGCCTCGGTAAGCGATGTCAGAATCCGCCCAGATCTGCCCTGGTTCAAAACAGAAGATATAAATAAGCTTGTGGCTTTTATCCTAAAGAACATCCTGAACAGGTAACACAATGGATCCATTACAGGATATCACGGGAGTTATTCTAGCTGGAGGACAGAGCAGCCGTTTTGGCTGCAATAAAGCCCTGGCCTTATGGCGCAACAAGTTTCTTATCCAGCATGTCAGTGATGTCCTTGCTTCTGTCTTCGATGATATACTACTAAGTACTAATTCCCCGGATCAATATCTATTTCTCAAACTGCAAACGGTTATGGACAGATATCAGAACATGGGGCCTTTGGCAGGTATTCACGCCGGGCTGCACCATAGTCGCAAATCATGGATATTTGCAGTGGGGTGTGATATGCCTTTAATTACGCCTGAGCTGGTCACCTGTCTCTGTGGTTATGCCAAAGATGGATTTGAAGCGGTGATTCCATGGCGCAAGAATGGGCCGGAACCTCTCTGCGGACTCTATCGAAAAACTTCACTTGATATAATTGAACAGCATCTGGCAAACGGAAAAGCACAGATGCAGGAATTGTTGGAAAAATTATCGGTCAAAAAGGTAAATGAGGCAGAACTGCAAACAGTTACAGGAGGAATCCGGGTATTCAGCAATATTAATCAAGCCCGGGATTTGGAAAGGCTGTAAGCAACTGTCAGAAGTTATCTGACATGAAGAAATTGATTATTCTCATCAGTGTTACATTGTGTAGCTGTTTCGGCTGGTGGCTTGGAAAAGGGTTAGGACTGATGCCGGGATACCTGACAAGTTTTGCGGGCAGCCTGCTGGGTGTATACATTGGGGTACTTTTTAACAGGAAATATATGCCGTGAACTTCGGGATTACTAATTTGGTGTCTCAAAAAGCAAGGGGCGGACTATCCATATTGTAATGATAACAACCCTTTTGCCGGACTCACCCTCTTAAACCCAACTCCCAAATTTAATATAAAACTAGTTTAACAGTTTTGAAAGCACCTGAAGTAAACCACTAAGGAACCAGATGCCGCATAAGGCCCCGACACCCATAAGAAAACCCATAAAGGCCATGCCCAGCGTCACCATTTCTCTCTCTTGATGTTTTGTTGCCTGTCCATTCATTGTGTAGTCCTCCCTTTTACACTGATTATCAACCGAGGTACAGCCGCTTAAGTTATGGTCGGCGAAAAGTTAATGCCTTACTGGTAATTCAGCAAGAAGCATGCCAAACCAGGTTTGATGGCTTTGTAGCCGGCCTACATCTGCTATGCATTGCATCTTAAAAAAAATACAAATAATAGCATAAAATATATCATGCAGATTTGCATATGAAGCGGTGTGTCATGCCAGGGTTTATGATTCGCCATTCAGCCTGAGATTATTAATTATGGACGAATCAAGGAGTTTCGTTATGTTTTATTATTCAAATTACAAATCCGGGTTGCCGGGATCTGAAAAAAACATTGAAAAAAATTTTCATTTTTTCGAGACCTAAAAAACTACTACCTTGTGGTAGTCTTTATACTAAAGGAAATGGGAATTTTCCCGAAACTGTTTTTGTGATTTGGCTAGGAAATTCAAAACCGCGGACAGCTGTTATTGGCTGAACAGTAATCAAAACCCTGAGATATAAACACTGTGATTAATATGACTTTTAAGAAACTTAACTGTTCGGAGTTTATGCGGCGTGGCGATGAACCAGGTGGGAGGAATGTCGATCACCTGAGTATTTGTCCGGCATTTCCTTATCAAGGCCAGGAGTGCGCCAATGAAGTAGGCACTTTTTGCGACCTTGTTCAGGTGCTGCGCACAGCCAGTCATGCCGATTGTCAGGAATGTCCATTTTATAACAATATGTATTTCAACCAATCTGGCAGGCGGGTTAATCAGGTAAAAGCATTATGAAAAAAGGCGCTTTCGATAAATCGAGAGCGCCTTTTTTATCAGTGCAGAAGAACTATTACCAGCCGCCGCGCCTGCCACAGTTGCCATAGCCCGGTCCTGGGCCATAGCCGTACCTGGGTTGCCCCTCAAAAGTCTTTTCAGCTTTTTCCTGTATGGTGGTTTGCAGATCATAGAGATCACCTGTCAACTTTGCCACTTTCTGTTCATCAGGATTATCCTGTCGCATCAATGCATCAAGTTCACTCCTTTTTACAACGATCTGCTTTCTGAGTTCTTTGGTTTCTTCAAAGAATGCGGCTGTTTTCTCATCATCCTTTTCAGGAGAAGCCCAGTTATCACAATAACCGGGGCCTCCGCCACAATTTCCCGGGCCATACCCATAATAGCCCCGGGCACCAGCCAGGGAAATACCGGTAAATCCAATTGCCCCAATAAGGGCTGCTACTGCTACGTACTTTTTCATATTCATTTGATAAACCTCCATCTAAAATTTTTCATTGTTATTAATAAATTCAGGGACCGGTCAACACCATGTATGTATCCAAAAACCGTGCCATTCTTACTTTTCCGTCAATACAATTTTCATTATATCTTTTAATTTCAGCAGGATGGGATTTTCTTAACCGGCAAATGTTACAACGTAAAAATGGAATTTACATGGCGAAAAACTATCCAGATCATAACAGGATTAGAGAATATTCTTCAATGACGAGAAAGGACTAATCAATAATAACCAAAGAAAATATAAGGTTATGTGCTAC